>CAKZNC010000018.1 GCA_937129385.1 uncultured Bacteroidota bacterium | reverse complement strand
GGGAACGATATTTTTGCAGGAACAAGGCGCTATGTTGAGGTGATGAAGGGCATCGACAATCAGACTTCGGCTGTGCTGCGCAGGTGGCAGGAGCCTGGCGATATTACTGATATTCCAAGGGCAACGAATGCCGACCCGAACGAGAATGACAGGATGTCTTCCCGTTTTGTGGAGGATGGAAGTTACCTCAAGTTGAAAAATCTACGGCTCTCCTATAATTTCAGCCCCGCTTTGATCAAACGGCTGAATATGCATCGCCTGGAAGTATTTCTGCTGGGTCAGAATCTGCTGACTTTCACCAATTACAGCGGAATGGATCCAGAAGTAAATTATGCAGGTCAGGATATACTGAGGATGGGTACGGATTTCTTTACATACCCGCAGGCCAAGTCGCTCAGCCTGGGACTGAATTTCAGCTTTTAAGAATTGAAAATAACAGAAAATGAAAAAGATATATTTAGTTTTCGCTGCCACAAGTATCCTGTTTTTCACGGGATGTGAAGAGTGGCTGGATGTTCAGCCCACACAGTCACTCAGCCCGGAGGTTGCCATCCAGGATAAGGAAGGCCTCATTAATGGGATAACTGGTTGTTATGACGCCATGCAAAGTGCCAGCTATTATGGGAGATCCATGTTCAATATGTGCGAGCTTGCATCCGATAATGCCTATAACGGTGGTACAATCAAGGAATACGGACAATTCAACAACAACAGTATTCTTGCTGATAATGCTACCATTGAAGGTACCTGGAGTGCCATCTATAGATCGATCAACAGGGTGAACGCGATCCTGGCGGAAATAGACCGTCTGGAAGATCTCAGTGATACGGAAAAGGATGCATTCAGGGCAGAGCTGTATTTCCTGAGGGGCCTGCACTATTTTAACCTGGTCAGGACCTACGGTGATGTGCCGGCCAAATTTGAAGCCACTACTGATCTGACCACACTCAACACTCCCCTAAGCAGTGTAAGTGATATACTTGCAACCATTGGTGCGGACCTTGAATTTGCCGAAGGAAAAATTGTCGGAACGTCACGCACCCGTGCAACAAACTGGGCAGTAATTGCACTGCAGGCGAAAATCGGACTTTTCAGCGGTGACTATACCACAGCCATCAGCAAGACAACACAACTTATTGATGATGGTCCGTTCGAACTGGAACAAATATTCAGTGACCTCTACCTCCAGGAGGTCAGTGGCGAATCAATTTTTGAGATCGATTTTACTGAAAATGATAAGAACAGGCTCGCAGAATACTACCTGCCAAATCAACTGACAGGCAGGTACGAGGTAGCACCTGAAGAGGGGCTCATCAATGCATTCCCCGCAGAAGATACTGCGCGCCTGAATGCGACCATCCATTACGTGGAAGGGACACCTTATGCGGGGAAATATACCGACATTTCCCTTGGCGGTGACAATGTATATGTGTTCAGACTGGCAGAGATGTACCTGATCAGGGCCGAAGCTAATGCGATGCTGGAGCAGAACCTGAATGCAGTTCAGGATGATATCAATATGGCGCGCTCACGTGTCGGACTGGATAACACCACTGCAGGAACTTACGAAGAATTGAAACTTGCAATCGAGGAAGAGCGACGTTTTGAATTTGCCTTTGAAGGACACAGGTGGTATGACCTGGTCAGGACCGGGAGGGCCATCGATGTGCTGCCGAATATAACCAGTGCGGAGCAATATCTCTTCCCGATTCCACTTGCCGAGACTACATCAAATGAAGCCATTGACTAAAATTAATTGATTATGAAAGACGTTAGACTACTTTTAGCTTTGGGACTGCTTGCTGTTTTTTGTGTACAATGCGGAACAGAAGAATTTCCGGTACCGGATGCCAGTACACAGGCAGATTTTACCTATACCATCACGAACAACGGCATTGCACCGTGTGAAGTTATATTCCTGAATGAATCGGCCAATGCAACCACCTATGAATGGGACTTCGGAAACGGCGAGACATCCAGTGAAGAGAATCCGAGTATAAACTTCAGCGATGCCGGAACCTATACGGTGAGGCTGAGTGTGGGAAGTGAAAACCCTGATCTCCACTACAACACGCTGGAGAAGGTAGTGTCCATTGCAATAAGGGACCAGCCCATCAAAAGGCTGTATTTTACCGATCGCACTGATGGCCGCGTAAAATACATTGCACTCGACGGGAGCCCGGTACCGATCATCCAGGAGTTTTCTCATTCGGGCATGGGCAAACCATACGGGATGTGCATTGATACCATTCGGGGAAAGGTATACTGTACCGATTATAAATACCAGCTCATGTTCCAGTACAATATGGATGGATCAGATGTGCAGACACTCATGAGCGAACCAACCCGGAACTTTGATTCTCCCTTTGGCATTTTTGCGCTGGAAGACAAGATCTACTGGGCCGATACTGCCGGCATTCACAGGGCCAACCTGGACGGAACGGGAACGGAGGTGTTTATCGATGTGGAGATAACTACCGCCCCGGAAATGCCGCTCGATATTGCCTATGATCATATCGGTGACAGGATCTTTTTCACAAACGACAAGTATGAATTCAGCGGGGGCGTCTATGTTGTGGATATGGATGGTTCCAACCTGACCAAACTGGTGGACGGAACAAACGGCGGGGCCCTGGCACTGGATGCAAATGCAGACCGGATGTACTATTATGATCACGAAAAGGGAATGTGCCTGAACACACTAGACGGTAAAAATGAGGTAGTATTTGATGCTTCCCAGATGGGTTCCTTTACATGGGGACTGGCTGTCGATGCTGACGGGGGAAAGATCTATTATCCGGATAAACAGGCAGGCACCATAAAAAGGGCAAATCTTGACGGATCGGATGTCGAAGTATTCATTCCGGCTGAAGCCGAAATTTTTCCGCACGCAATGGCCATCGATAAATTCAATTAACACATTAATATACACCTAAAAACACCAGATTATGAAAAGATTTTTACTTTCAATTCTCCTGGTACCGATGATGCTGCAGGCGCAGCAACCGGAAGGCTGGACAACCAGCGAGCCGGGCGGATCGGGAACAGATTTAAGCGTTGAGCAGATGTACTATTCAAGGGGGTACCAACTTCTCTCAGGTGCAACTCCATATATGTATTCTGCTGAATTTGATGTTACTGAAGGAGAAAACTACACTTTCACCCTGCCTGTTTTCGATAACGAAGAGGCGGAACTTAAGATCTACTGTGAATTCCTGGATGTCAGTGACGGAGACATCTATGGTGAAAGCCCTGTGTATTCGGTGAATTCCGAAAGCTGGCAGGTCATCTCCTGGACCGGAACTGTTCCGACAGATGCTGTAAAAGGATATGTCTGGGTCAAGGTATACGACGAGGATGGATTCAGTACTTCTGCAGACTTCAAACTGGGACGTCCACAATTTGTGGCAAATGCAGGTACGAACCTGGTGCCAGACCAGGATTTTATCCTTGATGAGCCAACCGGTGCGGGTCTGGACCTTGCCCTTGTATCACCTGCCTCAGGTGCAACACAGGGAGAACTATCTGCGAAATACCTCCTCCACACAGGTGCTGTACCCTATGTATATTCTGCAGAATTTGATGTTACAGAATCTGACAATTATACCTTTTCCATCGACATTCTCGACAACGACCTGGCAGAACTGAAGGTATACTGCGAGTTCAAAGATGATGCAGGTGATGACATCTACGGTGAAGCGCCGCAATACAGTGTCAATGATGCCGACTGGCAGACAATTTCATGGACGGGGACGGTACCTGCCAATGCTGTGACGGGCTATGTATGGATCAAAGCCTACGACGAGGACGGCTTTACGGACCCTGCGGTATTCTACCTCGATAACGCATCTTATGTCGTGGGAGCTGGAGACAATGCGGTTCCCAATGGCGGTTTTGAAAGCTGGATCGATCCGGTGCAGGTTAGCATGGATGCACAAACGGTTACCAATGCCGCCGGTCAGACAGTCACCGCCCGGAGTAACAAGGCCGACGGTTCTATCTATATCGTGCTTGATGGTGAGGCGCAGGAAACTGTTACCGACTTTGACGCGGCAGTTACAGCCTCAAAAGGTGCGATGGCTTCAGTCAGCGATGCTGATACAGATGTTACCATTTCAACTGAGGGCCTGTCTCCTGGTATCTACTATGCCTATGCTGTGGATGCATCAGACAACCTCTCTGAGATCAGTACAAACTATGCAACGATTCAACCCGCTGCCGTTACAGCAGTTCAAACTTTCTTCGAGGATTTCGAAGACGGATTGCCCGTTGAGTGGACCATCATCAATGCCAACGAAGGTGATGAAGACAATGGGGATGATGAACATACCTGGGCAGTAGAAGCAGGATCGGGGAATGATGACAGTGACGGACTGTTGCTGGATACGCACCCCGGACCGGCTGATGACTGGTTCGTCTCTCCGCTTACCAAATTGACGGACGGCTATGTATTCAGCCTGTGGGCCACCGGAAGTACGCAGTACCCGGATGAGGTAACCATTTTCGTGTCTAAAACAGGGAAAGAGGTGGCTGATTTCACCATTGAGCTTGGTACTTTTGAAGCTCCCGGACCGTTTACCAAGTTCAGCTTCACACCAACGGATGATGATAACCTTGCTGCTGATGACGAGGTATACATCGCTGTTTACTGTGGTACCCATGGCAGCAGGATGTATGTCGACGATATCAGGTATGGAGAGTTTACCTTTGGAAATCCACAGTTTGCCTATTCATACAACGACGACCAGGTGGATGTCATCTTCGATGGTCCTGTCGGAGGTGGTGACGAGGTGGCTGCGAACTGGACGCTGATGGGTACAACAGATATTACTTTCTCGACAGCTACTGTAAATGCTGAAGACGACCGGCTGCTCCACCTGAGTGGCGCCTCAGAAACGGTAACACCAGACGTAACGGTTGATTCTATTGTGAATGCAGCATCCGAGTATGTGAAATTCTATGCCGGGGTGGCACCGCTTTCCATGGCAAATATTTCACATGCCGGGGGGTACCTGGAAGAGTATTCAGCTTCCTTCAAGGTGGTTGTGATGCATAAGAACCTGGAGGATGATGGAACGCGGACCTGTGTGGCAGATGCCAGTGATGTCAGCGGCGGAATGATCGTCTATGGTGCACAATTCTACGGACTCGTAAGCGTCGGGGATGAGATACTGATCTACTCCACCGTGAGTCCGTACAACAACCAGACCGAGTTGTTCGCACCCACTATTGTGGAGACGATCAGCACGGGCCATAGCCTGTTTGATCCTGTAACCATTTCAGGTGCGGATCTGGATACGACCATTGCTGCAGATACCAATCCCGCTGAGAAATGGGAGGGCACCTTCGTGAAAGTGGAAAATGCAAAGCTTATTGCGTATGACGCTCCCTATTTCTATATGAGTGATGACAATGGTGCAACAAAATTCAGGGTCGGGAATGGCTTTGATATCTTCACTGCTCCTTTCGGAGAATCTTTGATGGCCGTAGGATCAACCTATGACATCACCGGTTTTGTCGTGAATCGGGATGGTGATTACAGGGTGGTTCCGCGAACAGCGGGAGATATTGTGATTAAGTCGGAAATTGCAAATCGGACATACAATGAGCTGATGGTATATCCGAATCCGGCTTCATCCTACCTGGGGATCAGCAACCATGAACAGCTTCAGAAACTGTCGGTCTACACAATCGGCGGAACAAAGGTCCTGGAGGTTGAAAATGTCACTGACATGATCATGGTTGATCATCTTGCCGGTGGCATGTATATCATCAGGGCAATGACGCAGGAAGGAGAGACACTGCTTGGCAAATTTATAAAGCAGTAACAGGGACAGATCAGGATTGAAAAAGGGGGGTGCCGCAGGGCACCCCTTTTTTTATTGATAATCAAACAGCATCATCGGGGGAATGAGGATCAGGAACACCAGCACAATGAGCAGCAAAGTAAAGGGAAGCACCCATTTGAACCATTTCTGGTAAGGGATCTCAGCGATGGAGAGTACACCCATGGTAACGCCGCTGGTAGGGATGATCATATTGAATATCCCGTCCCCCATCTGGAAGCAAAGTACCGCGGTCTGCCTGGTTATCCCCAGGATGTCGGCAAGCGGAGCCATGATCGGCATGGCAAGTGCCGCCTGTCCGCTACCTGAAGGGATGAAAAAATTCAGTATCCCCTGGAAAAGAAACATCATTTCAGCGGAGATGATACCTGGAAGCTTCTCCGTGGCCCCGGCGATACCATTCAGCATGGTGTCAATGATCTTTCCATCGGTGGCAACAACCAGAAGGCCTTTTGAAAGGGCGATGATCAATGCTGCCATGAGCATTCCCCGTGCCCCGTCGACAAACGCCCTGGATGCATGACTGGCTTTCATTCCGGCAACAATGGCTGTCATGACCCCGAGTCCGAGGAATACCGCTGAGATCTCATTGATGTACCATTTCCAGACGTTCGATCCGATCACCAGCAGCAGGATCGCCAGGAACAGCAGGAGGATGATCATTTTACGACGGAGGGTGAAATCCGGGATCTTTTCGCTGTCTGCAAACGCAGCTTTATCCCGTTGCTGATCGATTTCGTATACCGGGCTTTTACGCGGATCTTTTTCGATCTTCCGGGCATACCTGAGTACAAACAGAATGGCCACAGTGGTAAGCAGGAGCCAGATGACAAGTCGGTATTCCCAGCCCGAAAACAATGCTATTTCACTGATTCCCTGCGCGATGCCTATAGTAAAAGGGTTTGTAAGAGCCCCCGCAAAGCCAACACCTGCGGCCAGGAAGGAGATGCAGATGCCGACGATGGAGTCGTAGCCCATCGCGATGGCAAGCGGTACGGTGATCATGATGAATACAAGAACAGATTCGCTCATGCCAAAAGTGGCCCCTGAGACAGAAAAGAAGAGCATGATCAGCACCAGGATCCACTGCTTCATATGCCTTTTCTTTTCACCCCGGCGGATCACGCGGAACAGTCCCGCGTTGATTGCTCCGCTGGCAATCAGTATACCGAATGCGCCTCCCACCAGGAAGCAGAATCCAATGATCCGGGCAGCCGAGACAAAGCCCTTGATGGGGGCAGTAAACAGGGCAACCAGTCCCTGGGGGGACCGTTCCAGCTCATGGTAGGTGCCGGGGATGGCAGTCTTTCTACCTTCAAAATTTCCATAATCGAATTCTCCCGCCGGGATTACCCACGTGAGCGAAATAAAGACGCAAAGAATGATCAGGATGAGGATAAGCGTATCGGGGATCTTCAATTTCATATACGCTGTCATTTATAAATTTCAAAAGATTCTCCCGGAAGGTATACAGACAACTGCATGCCTGAAACTCCCTGCAGTCCATCTTTGACCTGGATGTTTTCTTCAGGGCATTCCAGGACGATCACCTGGCTCAGCCCGCTAACCCTGGCGATGCCATCCTTAACATGTATGGCTGTTGATTCATCGATTCCGATTCCCATGAAGTCTGGGTGGTCAATACACGCGGAGATCAACCTGTTCAGGCGCTGCCGTTTGATAAAATGTTGATCGATAAGGGTATTCTTCAAAAAACCCAGGCCGGGAATCGTAACAATGTTATTTGCTTCAATACTCCTGAAATAGCCTGTGTATTCAGAATGAAAATGCTGATCCCCGGTGATCATCAGTTCACTTTGTACCGCGGCACCTGCACTGGTTCCGGCAATCATTGCCCCGCCCCGGTAGGCTGTCATCAGTGTCGCGGCAATATCTGTGTTTTCCAGGGTATCCATAAACCGCGCCTGGCTTCCCCCGGGTATGTACACCAGGGAAGCATTCAACAGGGCGGATCTCTCCTGCATGGTCAAATCGTTGTTGTCGAGTTTCAGAACTTCGATCTTTTCCGCTCCCTGTTCCATAAACTGACTGGATGCATAGTAGGCTGAAGTATCCGGTTCTGCAGATGCCATAGGCAGGATCACTATAGTTCCGTCTTTATCGGCACCGGAAAGCGTCATCATCTCCTTAACCATTTCAGGTGGACGTTTGCCACCGCCGATGATATAAAGGCTGCCTTCAGGCTGTGTTTTGGATTCAGTACAGGATAACAGGCTGGTGAAATACAAGATTATCAGCAGCAGGGTTCGGTCCGGCATCATCATACTTTTCTATATGTACAATTCGCACCGGGAAAACCCTTAATAATTGGCCGGGATTTGACAGTCCCCTAAAGTGAGAAGCTGCTCAGAAGGATGGAAACTCATAGATGAATCCTGCAGTCACCGTCATGAAATGCAGCCAGTTTTTTACATAGCCGTCGCCCGGTCCGGGATCATTATCTGAAGTGCCCACTGCACCACCGCCCAGGTATCTCAGGTTCAGGAAAGCCCCGACTTCATCGGTGATTTTAAGTCCCTGGCGAAGACTTGCATCCAGGATGGCGCCGACCACTTCATTGTCACTCCCGTTGAGGTAGCTGATGGGCGCATAGAAGCCGTCTGCTTCAATCTCCGAATAATAGCGGTCACTGTGATTGTACCGTGTCCGGAACTTCAGCACCGGAACAGGGCCGATGTCACGGTTGGAGCGGAAAAGGCTGCCGTCAGTCGATTCGAAAGCGATCGTGGCATTCCGGATTTGCAGGGAGGCCCCCAGTGCAAAATCAAATTTCTCATTTTCGGGCGCCAGCTCCTTCATGTAGCTGAACCGGAAGAACGGGAAGTTGTACAAAAAGTTGACGCTGGTACCGGCAGGGTAGAGGAGGTCATCGATCACCAGGTCCCTTTGCAGCAGTGTCGTCGACTCCAGCCGCAATGGCTGGTACAGGAATGTAAGTGTATGCAGCTCCTTGATCTCCAGTTCGAGGGAGAGCCGGTTCACCGGGAACAGGACATCCTGTCCGCCCTCCTGCACGTAATTGATATACGTACCGCTGTTGCTGAACTGCACCTGGTGCTTCATTACGGCCAGGAACCCCAGTTCGGCCACACCGCGGAGCTCCAGGTTTTTATCTTTAGAGGTATATTCCATGGTGGAGGATTGGGCCATTATGGCGGAGGCGACCAGGAGGGAAACGAGGGTAAGAGTAAAATACTTTTTGATCATTGTAATATTTTTAAAATTATAATATGTTGAATTCGCCGGATGCTGGTTGTAATTTATATGTAACCTGTTCAAAATTCAGCTCTATCAATCAATTCGTTTAAGGAATACAAAATTTACGATATTAAGTTCAATCGGACAAGATATCAGTGAGCGATTGATGACTGAAATATCACCATTTACTGTGCTGGTCAGGCCTGTATGATCATATGCTGAAAAACACCCTTTAAAGGCCCGGTCGATATGATTATAATTGACTGTAAACTTGACAAGTATGTGTTAATTGTGGTAACTTATCTGGTTGTTTTATTTTTTCGGTCTGACCAACAAAAAACCTCGCAATCATGACACGGAAAACCTTCACAATCGCCTTCCTGCTGTCTGCCTTCACCTGGATCGCCACAGCAGTATCTGTACAAGCGCAATACCCCTGGGGACATATTTCGTCGCCGGTAAGTTCCGACCTTACAGCGGTGGACTTTGTCAGCGATCAAATCGGATACGTTGCCTCTCGTGATGGAGAGATCCTCCGCACAACGGATGGAGGAAAGAGCTGGACCGTAGTGTCACAGATTGAAAACCTGGGGGTCACCTCCATCGATTTCATTGATCCTGCACATGGCTGGGTGGCGGGGAATTTTAATGTTCCCTACGATACGGCAGGTATATTTGAAACGCTCGACAGCGGGAAGACCTGGACCAAACAGTTTAATCACATCTTCTACAATTTCGAGGAGGTGCAGTTCCTGGATGACTCTACCGGTTGGATGGCAGCGAGCGAGATCTCCGAATCGGATACATTGACATCGCTGATGTACACCACCACCAGGGGCTTTAGCTGGACCGTTGCACCCGGCCCCAGGATTCATAATGCACTGTACGGGGTACATATGCGGGACGAAGACAAT
>CAKZNC010000017.1 GCA_937129385.1 uncultured Bacteroidota bacterium | reverse complement strand
CTTGGCTTCCGTTCCGCTCACGATGACATGGCCACGGGTCTGCAAAGCAGGAAAACTTTCCCTGTCAGCTACACCAATCGCTTCGCTGTTCCTGTCTATTATATTCTGAAGATTTTGTGCACCAACCGTTTGTGCAAGAAGTCCGGCGAACACCAGTATGACCAGTTTTTTCATAAACCTCGTTTTCTTATAGAACGCTTAAAATTCCAGGATCGTCTTTCTCAGCCGTACCAGTTTTGCAAGCAGTCCCTCAAGCTGATCCAGGGGAAGCATATTGGCACCGTCCGACAGTGCACTCCCGGGTTCTGGATGTGTCTCAATAAATATGCCATCTGCACCGGTTGCAATGCCGGCCCGTGCAATCGTCTCGATCATCTCCGGCCGTCCACCTGTCACCCCCTTTTCCGTATTGGGCTGTTGCAGTGAATGGGTGATGTCCAGCACCACCGGCACTTTCAGCGATTGCATATCGGGAATCCCCCTGAAATCAACAACCAGGTCGTTATACCCATACATCGACCCCCGTTCAGTGACGATCACCTTGTCGTTCCCCGATTCCCTGATCTTGTCAACTGCAAATTTCATTGCCCCGGGGGAGAGGAACTGGCCCTTCTTCACCACAACAGTTTTTCCTGTGTCAGCTGCCGCCAGGAGAATATCAGTCTGCCTGCACAAAAACGCCGGGATCTGCAGCACATCCACATATTCTGCAGCAATTTCGGCTTCAGCTGCACTGTGGATATCGGTAATTGTGGGTATGCTGAATGTTTCGCGGACCTCCGCAAGGATCTTAAGTGCTTTCTCATCTCCGATCCCTGTAAAGGAATCGATGCGCGACCGGTTTGCCTTCCTGTAGGAGGCTTTGAAAACAAAAGGGATTTCAAGTTTTGCGGCAATCTCATTGATATGCCCTGCGGTCTGCATCACCAGGTCCCTGCTCTCCACAACACATGGTCCGGACAGCAGAAAAAAATTATCTGAAGAGGATGGCTTGATACCGGGAATGATCTCCCCGATCGAATGGGATTTATGCTTGGTCATTGTATTTCTTTTTGTCTTTCCAGTTTTTCTCCAGGTTTTTCCTGATCTCTTTCTCCCTTGCATTATTGCCAGGCTGGTAGAATTGTGTCTCTTTCAGATCATCGGGGAGGAACTGATCGGCCACAAAATTACCTTCGTAGCTGTGGGCATATTTATAATCCTTCCCATACCCGATGTCCTTCATCAGTTTTGTTGGCGCATTGCGAAGGTGAAGCGGAACAGGCAGGTTACCGCTTGCCTTTACCTTGTCCAGTGCCATATTGATAGCTGCATAGGCCGAATTGCTTTTTTGGGAGGTGGCCAGGTAAATGGCTGTTTCTGAAAGGATGATCCGTGCTTCCGGCATACCGATCACGTGGATCGACTGGAAGCAGCTGTTGGCCATCAAAAGGGCATTCGGGTTGGCCAGACCGATGTCTTCTGCAGCCAGGATTACCAACCTGCGTGCAATGAACTTGATGTCTTCCCCACCATCCAGCATGCGTGCCAGCCAGTAGACCGCGGCATCGGGATCTCCGCCCCGGATGGATTTTATAAATGCCGAGATGATATCATAATGCAGCTCACCATTCTTGTCATAAATAGCAATATTCTCCTGAAGCCGTTCCTTTACCTTGTCATTGGTGATCCGTATCTTTTTCGCATCATCAGAGATCTCCGAGCGGACCACCAGCTCCAGCGTGTTATACAATTTTCGCGCATCCCCTCCTGAGTATTGCAGCATCGCTTCATATTCATCGATCCTGATGTCAAGCTTCTTCAGGTGCATGTCCGAGGCGATGGCCTTGTCCAGCAATTCAATGAGTTGCTCTTTGTCCAGGCTGTTCAGGATATACACCTGGCAGCGGGAGAGCAGGGGAGAGATCACCTCGAAAGAGGGGTTCTCCGTCGTGGCACCGATCAGTGTGAGTATCCCTGCTTCGACGGCTCCAAGCAGACTGTCCTGCTGGGATTTACTGAACCGGTGTATCTCATCAATGAACAGCACCGGGTTGGGCTGGTCAAAGAATTGCTGCTTACGTGCCTTTTCAATGGTCTCTCGTACATCCTTGACACCGGAATTGATCGCACTGAGGCTGTAAAAAGGTCTTTTCAGCTGGTTGGAGATGATCCGGGCCAGCGTCGTCTTCCCCACACCCGGCGGGCCCCAGAGGATAAAGGAGCTCAATGACCCCGATTCAACCATGGTCCTGATCACAGCGCCTTTCCCCACCAGGTGTTTCTGGCCGGAATAATCGTCCAGGTGCTTCGGTCGCATCCGGTCCGCCAGCGGCTGATTGGGCAATTGTACAGGCTTCTCCATCAAAGCAAATTTAATCGAATTCTTATGGTTCGTAAAATAATATCGGCGATATGATGAAATTATTATTCAGCATGCTCTCAATAAATTCCCTATTTTTGTATTCTAAACAACTTCAATCATGAAAAAAATTAAAAATATTTTAGTTGTTGCAGCATTGATGGTTGCTTCAATCACTGTAAAAGCCCAGCTTCCTTCACTCGACTTCATCTACGGGTATACCAACGATGCGAGGTTGTTGCTTGAAGAATACATCCGTCCCTATGCCAATATCATGGGAGCCAACCTGAACGGGGGATGGTACAATACAGCTGAGCCGCATAAACTTGGTGGTTTTGATGTTACCGCAACATTCAGTGTTGCTTTTGCGCCGCCTGCGGCCTTGTCATACGACCTGGCTACTTTGAGTGGATTGAGGGCTGATATAGAAGGAGCCACCACCATTGCTCCAACAGCAGCCGGGCAAATGGATGCGCGTCCTGATCTGGTCTATTCTGCGGTTGTCAACAACCCGGTATCGGGTGTTCCGGAAACCTATGAACTTGCAAGGATCACGCATCCGGATGGCGCAGGGCTAAACTGGCTTCCACTGCCAATGCCGCAGATAACTGTTGGACTGATCAAGGGTACAGATATAACCCTCAGGTTTTTGCCTGAATCAAGATTGGGGGAATACGGACGCCTTGGAGTATTTGGGATCGGCGGAAGACATTCCATATCGCAGTGGATCCCGGTGGTCAACAAATTGAAGTTTATCAACATTTCTGTTCAGGGAGGATATACCAATGTTTCCACCTCTGCGCATCTGAATATGGAGCCCATCGCTGAAATTGAACCGTCGAATCCACCCAACTGGGATGACCAGTTCCTGGACCTGGATATCTCCGGGTGGACGGTCAACCTCATTGCATCACAGTCCATCCCCATCATTACTGTATATGAAGGGATCGGTTACTCAAGTTCACTGGTTGATCTGGCACTCAGGGGCCACTATCCCATCAACAGCGTTGTGACGGAAGAGGGGCCGGATTTTGGGAAAACCACCTATACCGCTGTTGAGAATCCCATTGACGATATGCAGTTCGAGAATTACAAGAATCTCCGGCTGAATTTAGGGCTGAGGATCAAATTAGGCTTACTGACACTGCACTATGATTTTACAAGAACCCTCTACTCTACGCACACAGCAGGGATCGGTATTTCATTCAGGTAAACTCAGAATCCGGCGAGGTCCATCAGTACCGTTGGCAGCAGAAGCAGCCAGCCGGTGAGGATCAGGACAGCCATGAACGGGATGATCCATTTCACCCACTTCTCATAGGGAATGCGGGCAATGCCCAGCACGCCGATCAGCACCGGTGAGGTCGGCGTGATCATATTGGTGAATCCATCCCCGAACTGGAATGCCATCACTGTGGCCTGGCGAGATACGCCGATCAGGTCTGAAAACTGTGACATCATCGGCATGGTAAGCGCAGCTTTTGCAGATCCGCTGGGAATCACAATGTTGATCATGGTTTGTATTACATACATCATGCTTACTGAAGCCACTTTTCCAAACTCCTCCATGGAGCTCGACATGTAATAGAGCAGCGTGTCGATCACTTTGCCATCTTCCAGGATGACGAGAATACCTCCTGCAAGTCCCACAACGAAAGCCGCTGTGAGAATGTCCTTCATTCCGGCTGAAAATTGTTTCACGATCTCGTTTGCACTACTGTTCATGGCAATCCCCGAGACAAGTCCGAGGACCAGGAACAGGGTGGCGATCTCTTTTACATACCAGCTGTAACCCATGACGCCGACAATAAGAAATACCATGGTGAAGGCCAGCAGGTCCAGGATATAAAAATGTATGGATTTCCGGAGGGAGAAAAATCCTGTGATTGCAAACAGGGATGTAATGACTGGCAGGAAATACCCTGAATATTCACCGTTTCCGACCTTCAGGGTGATGAGCGGGTCCCTGACAGAAAAAATAATCATGATCACCGTCAAAAGGATATATGTGATCCAGGCTGAGAGTGGTGTGTGGTATTTCATCTCCTTTATATTGACACCCTCCTTTTTACGCCAGTATGCATCCTCTTCATAGACCGGGGAACGTGTCGGGTCTTTTCTCAGCCTGGCCGCATACCGCAATATCCAGCCAATCCCGATCAGGTTGATGATCACCCAGCAAAACAAGCGATATTCGATGCCAGAGAAGAGAGGGAGACTTGAAAGTCCCTGTGCGATACCGATTGTGAAAGGATTCAGCAGTGCCCCTGCAAAACCAAGGCCTGCAGCAACAAAACAGAGGCTGACACCCACAATGGAGTCGTATCCCATGGAGATCGCCAGCGGGATAAAAATGATCGTAAATGCGATGGTCTCTTCACTCATCCCGAAGGTGGCTCCGAAAATACTGAATACAAGCATGATCATTGTGATCACGATATTGTCCACCCCGAGAAACCGGAATGTCCTGAACCGTTCCAGTTTGCGTACCTGGATAAGGAAAGTCTGGATTCCCACATCGATGGCCCTGCTTTCATTCATGATCCAAAAGGCACCGCCGATGATGATGATGAATACGATGATGTCGGCTTTGTCCACGAAACCATCAAACAGTGCAGAAAAAACCTGCCAGGTCTGTGGTTCACTTTCAACATATTCGAAGGAGCTCTCGACAATCACCTCCCTGGACTGACCATTCACCTCAACTGATTCCCGCTGAAATTCACCACCGGGCACAAACCAGGTGAGAATCGCTGCTGCGACAATAAAACCAAATACTATGACGAATGTGTGGGGTACTTTCTTTCCTTTAAACATATTATTGCCAGATTCATGGTTGAAACCCCAAATATAGAAAATTTCATATTGGTTCAGAACATTAGTAACCCAAACTACAATTTGATAAATGAGCGGTAATATTTGGATGATTTCTTTGCGGTGGGTCACGTGATTCCGGTAGAATTTCTATTTTTACACCTGAAAGCCATTGAACCTTTTTATGAAAACCCTGCAATTAATCACCTGTCTCCTGGTATTCAACTTCGGGCACGTAATCGCCCAGGAACAGGATTCCCCGACAAAGATCCGGCAACTTTTGCAGGAAAAGCAGGATGATACCACTTTAATCAGGTTGAAGCGTGACCTTGCACTGCATTACAGGTTACAGGATACTGCCCGTGCATATGATCTGCTTGACGAAGCCATGGCTCTGAGTCAGTCTCTTTCTTATGAAAAGGGTGTCGGATTGATCAATGAGGCCAGGGGTGAGATTCTCTATTATCACGGGTTTTATGAAGATGCCATTCAATGCTTTGACCGGGCAATAAACAGCTACCAGGAAGCAGGGGATGAACGGCTTAAGGCAGGAGTGATCGTGGATGAGGGCAATGCAAATCTCTTTATGGCAAGGTATGACACTGCACTTGCACGGTATGAAACAGCCCTTGATCTGTTCACGAAGCATTCTGATATTCCGGGAATGAGCCGGTGTCTGAACAATATGGGCATTATCTATAAAAATTATGGATGGTATAACAAGGCCCTTGAAAGCTATGACAAGGTCGAAGAGCTATACCTAAGAATCAGTGATTCCACTTCCCTGACAGATACCTATATCAATACCGGGGTGGTATATGTATTGCGTGGTCATTATTACCTTGCACTGGAAAAATTTTCAAAAGCACTGGAATATGCGCATATGACTGGTCATATGGACCGGGTGGCAAAGTCATTGTTGAATATAGGCGTGATCCACAATAAGATGCAGGAGTATGAGCTGGCACTGGAGTATTATTCCAGGTCTTTGAAAGTGAGCACGGCGCTTGAGGACAAGGTTGAGATATCGAAGGCGCTGACCAACATAGGGACCAATTATATCCCGATGCAGCAATACGATCGTGCCGAAGATTATATCAGGCGCGGACTGGATCTGAAAAATGAACTCGGGGATCTGCGCTCGATCTCCAATTGCTATAATTACCTGGGTGAAATATATTTCTTCAAGGGAGCGTATGACCAGGCTGTAAGGGAAAACCGGCGCGCAATTGAACTGAAACACGAAGTGAATGACCGGGAGGGGCTAACCCGCTGTTATACAGGGATGGGACAATCCTACCTGGAGATGGGCAGACTGGGGCTCGCTGCAGTATATGCAGACTCCTCCCTTGATTTAAGCCTAGAACTGGGAGTACTTGAGCAAATTGTCGACGCTTACGCCATCCAGAAAGAAATCATGGTTAAAAAGGGCAATTTCCGGCAGGCATATGAGCTCAGCGAACTTCACAAAAGTTTCAGCGATAGCCTGATGAATGAAAATAAGGCCCGTGCGGTGCAGGAGATTGAGTTCAAATACAAATCTGAAATGCTGGCAGAAGAGAATGAGCGTTTAAGACTGCAGACTGAATTGGACGGATTGTTGATCGACCGGCACAAGAAGATCATCATCTCCGTTTCCGCTGCTATAATCATGTTTGGTCTCGCCTTGATACTGCTTTACCTGCTTAACAGGAGGGAGAAACATTTCAGTAGGTCACTCCGGAAGAAAAACCAGATCATTACGAAGCAGAACATCCAACTTGAAACACTGAATAATACCAAGGACAAGATACTCTCTGTAGTCTCTCACGACCTGCGGGGCACCATCGGCAATCAGCTTACAGCCCTCGCTGTGCTGGCAAGAGAGGATTTTAAGGATGAGGTGGAGCGGAAACTCGTATTTTCAAGGCTGGCAAATTCTGCCACCCTCTCCCTCGAGATCCTTGAAAACCTTGCACACTGGATCAACCTGCAGGAGGGAAAGATCGAATATATGCCTGAACCGGGGAGAGTGGAAAACATCCTGCGGGCAGAAATTGAATATTTCAGTGAGTCACTGGCCAATAAAGAACTGAAACTCATCCAGGAATTGAATGCTTCCTGCAAAGGTTATTTTGACGAGTTGATGATCAGGAGTGTGATCCGGAACCTGCTGAGCAATGCCATCAAATTCTCCAGGAGGGGAGGGGAGATCAGTATCAGTACAAATCGTTCAGGGGATCAGCTAAATGTTGGGGTGAAAGACCAGGGCATTGGCATGAGTGAAGGTGAGATCCGGAAACTGAAAAGGGGAGAGATCTCGAAATTCAGGAGAGGGACAGAAAATGAAAAAGGATCCGGCCTCGGACTCGCACTGATCAAGGATTTTCTCGGTTATCACAACAGTGAACTTCAATTGTCGAGTGAGCCAAACAGGGGAACGGACGTATCATTCAGCCTGACTTGCATTGATACGGAAACTGTCTGACCTAATAATCATTATCTTTAGGATCCCAATCCAGAAACAGTTCGGAATTTGGAGCAAAAAACAACATATGATGCAGGAAAACGGTTTGAAGAGCTGCTGCTCCTCTGCCGTGAGGAATATGACGGAAAGGGAATTGCCCTGGTTGAGAAGAGTTTTCAAAGTTTGCTTGAGCTGTCTGAACTGAAAGAAATCAAGCAAGTAGAAAAACTGTTTGATTATGCTTTTGACCTGGCAACGATGGCCATTGTTGAACTGGGACTTGACGCCATGGGGGTATCCGCGGCGCTTTTGATTCCCCTGGTGGAACGAGACCCGGCATTCCTTTCTGTGATCCGGGAGAGGCTGAATCCGCGCATCGCTTCAATTCTCTCGGAATTTGACCGGATCAGGAACCTGGATACTGAGGCATCAGACAGACATGCGGAGAACATGCGTAACCTGATCCTTTCCTTTTCAACAGATTTCAGGGTGATTTTGCTCAGGATTTCCGAACGGCTTTATAAGATGCGTGCGTCTAAGGGGCGAAACCGGAAGGCGGACATCGTCGCCGCATGCGAGGCAAGGGCCATCTATTCCCCCCTGGCCCATCGGCTGGGACTCTATACCATGATGTCGGAGATGGATGATATTGCCATGAGCATCCTGGAGAAGGAGGAGTACAGGAGTATCGCCAGGAAATTGCATGCATCGAAGGAGAGACGAGAGAAATTTATCAGGGAATTTATTGCACCACTGCGAGACAGACTTGAAAAGGAGAAACTGAAATGTGAGATTCTGGGCCGACCCAAAGCGATCTCCTCCATCTGGAGAAAGATGCACAAACAGCATGTCGAGTTCGAGGAGGTCTATGACAAATTTGCAATCAGGATCATCCTGGAAAGTCAGCCCAAAAAAGAAAAAAGCGATTGCTGGCGCGCATACTCTATTGTGACTGATATTTACCAGCCCAATCCCGACCGGCTCAGGGACTGGATCTCGGTGCCGAAATCCAATGGCTATGAGTCGCTGCACACCACCGTTGTGATACCAGGCGGAGAGTGGGTCGAGGTACAGATACGGACCCGTCGGATGAATGAGATCGCGGAAAAGGGTCTGGCAGCACATTGGAAATACAAGGGAATCAAAGGTCAGGCAGGGATCGATGAATGGCTTGGCAGGGTGCGTGAAGCCCTGGACCACGCTGATGCCGAAGAGTCGGTGAACCTGATTGATGACCTGAAGCTGAGTCAGTTCAGCAAGGAGATCTTCGTGTTTACCCCCACGGGAGACCTTAAGAAATTTCCTGAAAATGCAACTGTGCTTGATTTTGCATATGACATCCATACCGATGTGGGATCAACTTGTACGGGTGCCAGGATCAATGGGAAGAATGTACCGATCAGGCATAAGTTGCAGAATGGTGACAAGGTGGAGATCGTTCGGTCGAAGAAACAGACTGCCAAGCAGGACTGGCTGAATTTTGTCGTCACATCAAAGGCGAAGACAAAGATAAAACAGTCCCTGAAGGAGGAAAAGTTGAAAGAGGCTGAGCATGGCAAGGAGATCCTGCGGCGGAGGTTTAAAAACTGGAAGATCGATTACAACGATAGCAATGTCAGGAAGGTTATCCAGCATTTCAGGTACAACGACTCCATAGACCTGCATTATGATATCTCCACGGAGAAGATCGACCTGCTCAGTATCAAGGAGCTGTTTGCCGAGAAGGAAGAACCACAAAACCACAAGGCAATACCCATCGAGGAGGAGCAGGTGGAAAAGGTGCTGAAACATGCAGTCAGTGAGTCAAATGACTACCTGGTAATCGATGAGAAGATCGCCAATGTGGATTACAAACTGGCCAGGTGCTGCAACCCGATCCACGGTGACCAGGTATTTGGTTTTGTGACCCGTACAGCCGGTATCTCCATCCATCGGTTGAATTGTCCGAATGCACACCAGCTGCTCACCCGCTATGGTTACCGGGTGCTGAAAGCGAGGTGGACACAGGCACCGGATGATACCCGCTTCGAGGTCACCATCAGGATCACGGGGCTGGACGATATTGGCATCGTCAGCAATATCTCCGATGTGATCTCCAAGGACCTGCAGGTCAACATGCGATCCATCTCCATCGATTCCACCGATGGTATGTTCGAGGGAACGATCTCGCTCTTCGTAAAGGATACCCAGCACCTGGAGGCATTGATCCGCAAGATCAAAAAGGTCAAAGGCATCTCCAACGTCCGCCGCATCGACTAACTTCTTATCCCTGTAAATCCTGGTAAAAACTTGTGGCGCATTGGACCACAGAGCCTATCCGGAGGCACTCCGGCGTCCTCTTCAGCATACAATATTAATATAATAGGAGGCATCAACCTTATTCA
>CAKZNC010000016.1 GCA_937129385.1 uncultured Bacteroidota bacterium | reverse complement strand
ACTGAGGTTTTCATTGTTGCCGCACCAGAGCGCGATGCTCGGGTGATTTCGCAAACGACGAACGTTGTCGATGGCCTCCTGCCTCACATTCTCCAGGAAGAGAGAATCGCCGGGATACATGGAGCATGCAAACATAAAATCCTGCCATACCAGGATTCCCTTTTCATCACAGAGGTCATAAAAAATGTCCTTTTCATAGATTCCACCTCCCCAGACCCGCAGCATATTCATGTTTGCATCGACGGCAGACTGGATCACATGTTCATATTTTTCAGGGGTGACCCGATCCAGGAAACTATCCTGCGGAATATAGTTTGCCCCCTTCATGAATACCGGTCTGCCATTGACGACAAAATGAAATGTATTGCCGTGTTCGTCCGGACCGGTTACCAGTTCGATGGTGCGAAGACCGATGCGTTCAGCGATCGCATGGACCTCCTCTCCATTTGAATTCAACACCACCCTGATATCGTATAATGGCTGATCACCCATGCCATTTGGCCACCACAGGTCGGGAGATTCAATTTCAAACGGGATCTCCGCGTACAGGGTGATATCGTCGGCATTGACCTTCCTCCTTGCCATTACTTCATCGTTGACGAAGAGCACCAGTTCACCGTCTTCCAGGTTCCCTGCATCCAACTCTACAACTCCTTTCATCATTGCCTTCTGATCATTCAATTCATGCTGAACGATACGCAGGTCTTTCAACCTGGCTTCGTTCCATCCTTCCAGGTATACTGGTTTCCAGATGCCGCTCGTGACAAACCTGGGACCCCAGTCCCAGCCAAAATGATATCCCGCTTTCCTGTTAAAGATGCTCACCTTCTTGTTCCCGGGAACCTTGCCGATCTCAGCCAGATCATTGTCCGATACAGGTATGGTATAAGGGAGCTGGTCATATTTTTCAATACCCACCTTTACCGGGGATCTCAATACGACCCTCAATTGGTTCTTGCCCCGCTTCAATACATCTCTGCACTCAACATCCCACTCCCGGAACATATTATTCGTTTTCAGTACAAGGGAATCGTTCAGGTAGACTTCGCCATAAGTGTCTATGCCCGGAAATTTCAGTTCGATCTTTTTCTTTTTTAGTAAAGCATCATTGACCCTGAAGGTGGTGCGATACTCCCAGTCTGTTTTGTCGATCCACTGAATATCATGTTCATTGAGACGGTAAAATGGATCTTCAATCAGACCATTTTCCAGCAGGTCGGTATGTACCGAACCGGGTGCCGTGGCAGGGAGCCATTCGTCTGAGCCAGACTCAGCCATTTCCCAGTGCATATTCAATTCCTGGCTTGCAACAGGGGCATCTCCCTTATCTGAACAGGAGGTAAAAATCGAAGTGAGCATGATCGTGAAAGAAGTCAGGTAGATAATTTTCATATCGGTGGTAGTCTTTGGTTTTTTGTTATTCAGTTTTCGTATTGACATGCTTCGGACGCATGAAGATAATCTCTTTGCCAATAAGATTGATGGCAATGATCATTACAAACAGAAGTACAGGGACGGACATGGAAAGCAGGGAAAGGTCGCCGCTTTGAAGTGCTTTCCCGGTGATGTTCAATAAGGCATAGATCAATGCCCCCTGGGTGATCATTATGAAGTCCTTGAAAGACCTGTAATTCAAAATGATGAATATGATGGTGCTGCCGGTAACCAGGGCGCTGATTGCAAAGATGACCACCTCAAAATTCAGCATATAATAGATAAATGCCCCCATGATTGCCATGACCAGCAGGCCGAGTGAGAGGAACATTGCCTGAATGGCATGGCGTGCATGTTTCAGTAAGATCATTCCGGATACAATCAACATGATGGCAGTGGTAAGTTCCGACAGCCAATGAAAACCAAAGGCAGCGGGTTCAGTCTCGAATTCCGTTACATTGCCTGAGAAGAGAAGGAAGGCCCAGGTGCCGATGTTCATGATGCCAACAGCAATAGAATACCAGGCTGTTGCCTTGATGGGTCTGTTTTCTTTCATACTTGGGATGTTGTTTCCACCCACAAGTTATTCAATTAAATCCTCATTACAAATACTTGTTCAGATCTTCGACAATTGATTGGTGCTCTCCGGCAGGATGCTGAACGCCATGCCACCACAGGTATTTTTGTTCCTTTTTTGGTATGACCACACCCATATTTTTACTCTGAGCGTCATCCAGTCTGCTGATATCACGGAATTGTAATTCAACCTTTTTGAATCCGGCCGCAGCTTCACGACGGAATCCCTCATTGATGGTCCAGACGCCAAAATTGATTGCCAAAACATCTATGTTCCGGATCTGGGGGTCCTGGTCTTCAGTGAATTTCATGAAATCACCCACCGGGTTCAATTCCAGTTCTCTCCACACTCCCGGCTTCGCACTGATATCCAGGTGTACGGGCAGGACAGTTCTGAGCTGACTCTGTGCGCCACCAAGGTGCCAGTGGACATAATCTGTGGAATAGACGACGTTGAGTCGTTTCAACCCCTTTTCAAATCCTTCGATCCAGATAAATGTGCCCGCAAGGTTTTCTTCCAAAAAATGATCAGGATCGATCCGGTAAGCTAATTTTATATGCGGAATGGTGTCCGGCTGCTGTTTTACTGCCTGGCAGATCCTGTTGATGCTTTGCGGAAGCCTGTCCTGGCCGGGCGCATTGTACCCTCGACTCCGGTTAAACAGGTAGAGAAAGGGTTCCCCGTTATCATCAACCCTGCTTTCGCAGATGTTCGAAGGATGTATATCTTCGGTATAGACGTATCTCCTGTGCCAGTGCTGAAGATCGTTGGAAAAATCACCATTCTGCAGGCGCTGACTTTTTGCGAGTTCCCATTTATGATTCAACCAGAGCGGGTATTTTTCAGTATCGAATGGGGTTGCCTCCGGGTAGGTGAATTCCTCGTTCGTAACAGTTTTAAACCGGATGACTGCATCATCTCCCTTGATGTCGATCACAGCAACACCCTGCGAAGGGCCACCATTGTAATCCTCCTCGCCAAAAGCCCTTGGCCTGTATCCGGCGGCCGGCAGGTTGATCATCTGGATTCCCTTGTACGATGTCGATGTTTTTACAGAAGCTTTCATCGGGATGTGTACATGTCCGCTTAGAATATATTTCACGTTTCCATGCTTGGCAAGCGTCTCCAGGAGTGTCCTTTTCACATCAACAGATTCTGCATAGTTGATCAGCGGAAGAATGCCGATCGGGTGCGCCGGAACATGCTGAAAAAGCATCGTCGGCCTGTCTTTGTATTTCTCAAGATCCGCTTCCAGCCAGGCGAAATAGTGCGGATGGGTCTCCCAGAAATTGCTTCTCAACGGATCGGGCCAGACGATAAAATGCCACTTGCCCAGGTTGAATGAATAGAGTAGTTTCTCCATTCCGTTGAATTCTTTCTGGGCAGTGAAATAGTTATGAAAATCCGACATATTATATCCGGGGGTGAAAACAGACCTGTACCTGGTCTCATGGTTGCCTACTTCGTAAAGGCTGGGAGCTTTCACTTTTGAAAGCATGTCATTCATTGCCCTGAAATCTTCATGGTGCCCCTGTCCGTCAACGATATCACCGATCACGATGTTGAAAGCCGGTTGGGGGTCAAGCTCATTCGTCACCCTGACCGACTCATCAATAAATGCATTGTGGATACGCATTCTCGTGTGTACTTTGTCATGCGCGAAAGGGTTTCCACCCTGGGGGTCAGCCATGGCAGTGAACCTGAATTGATCGCCCTGGTCCCTTATTCCAAGATCAGCAGGGTCGATCTCCCCGATCTCACGGTCGAGGAGATAGCTTGCGCTGACTGAAGCGGCGCCATTTTCAAAGACAAGGTCTCCGGCTTCGATCAATGCGCCAATGGTGAATTTATGTGTCTTTTTTTCAATAGGTATGCGGACTTCAGTGTCAGCAGAACCGTCAGTAATCCAAAGAACAACGATATCTGCATAACCCGGGTAACTGATTACATCCAGACCCGGCATGGCCGGATCCAGGTCATCAAGCCCATTGTGGAAAAAGTAATCCCTGGTTTTCCTTAATTTTCCTTTTTTTATGCTGAATTTTCCGCTGTGACGGGCAATTTTCCGGGGATCAGTACTGCTGTATGTAAGCCGAATCATGATGTCACCATCTTTTGTGACAAGGTCTTCATAATTACTCACATCGAATTGTGGTCCTGAGAATCCTCGGAATGACTCAGATTGCAAGTTGCGGGCGATAAACAGTCCGCCTGACCCCAGGCCAATCCTGCGGATGAAATTTCTTCTCTTCATGATATTGGTTAATCAGTTTATAAAAGTAAAACTAATTTTCTTATACTTACGCACAAAATTTTATTGCCATTGTTCAGTATATCATCAAAATAATGAATATCCCACCTGCCATACAAACCATCCTCTCGGACCAGGCGGACAGTTCCGAATTCTTGCTGGAAAGGCTTATCGTGGCCTATGAGAACGAATTGATGAACCCGGAAGGTGATCCCGAATCGTTTATCGCACTTGTCAGAACCGTCAGGCAAAGGATGCAGCCATCCACATGCATCGGTCATTTTTCTGATGAGTTGATCCTGTTCCATGAATCTTCCTCTCGCAAATCACAGGCAGCATATCTTGACCTGATCCGGAATTACCGGGAAAGCCTGAAGCAAAGTCAGCAGCGCTAATGCTGTTCTGAGAAAATTCCCCTGTCGCATATCCGTAAATTTGTCAATGAAAGCAATGATAATCCAGGGGAATGGCTTCTGAATCTGTCAGATTCGGTCAATTTTCGCAGCAATAATAAAATCGTTTTCCGAAAGTCCGTCTATGGCATGGGTCCATAGTTCAATTTCAACACTACCGTAACCAACGTGCATGACGGGGTGATGCCCTTCTTCTTCTGCGATCCGGGCCACTTCATTTACAAAGCTCATGGTGTGTTTAAAATTTACAAAGTTGAACTCCCGGGTGATCTTTTTGTTGTCCCTGACCACCCATCCCTTAACCAGGGTGATGAATTCAAGGATCTCATCTTCTCCAAGAGGAGGCACACCTCCTTCGCAGGGGATACATTTTCTTTTTTCCAGTTCCATTAGAAATCTTTAGCTGTTTAACAGTTGGCATGGCCGAAAGTTTATTCAGTTACGGCTGGCAAGGACAATCATGTAGAGTGGTATTAAAAAAACAATTTGTACCTTTAACTTAGAAATCAGTTCAGGACAGGTGAAATTTGATCCTTCATCATACAAAACAGTAAGTTGCAATGGATTCCAGATGGCCTACCAGCGATCGGGTTCGGGTCCGACTGTGCTCATGGTTCACGGGATTACCACCTACTCCTTTATTTGGAGGAAAATTGTGCCGCTGCTCGAGGACGAGTATGACCTGGTCAGGGTTGATCTGCTGGGCTGCGGTAGTTCAGATATGTCTTCAGATTTTGACCTTTCTCTGAAAAATCATGCAACGCTGCTGATCGAATTCATGGACCAGCTCGGTCTTGAAAAAGTACACATTGTCGGTCATGATATCGGTGGGGGAATCGCTCAGCTCCTGGGGATCAGTCATCCTGAACGGTTTCATTCCATAGCAATGTTGAACCCGGTTGGTTATGATTACTGGCCGGTGCAACCCATTACCTCGATGAGAACGCCGGTATTCAGGCAGTTGGCCATGGCAGCATTTGATCGTGGCTATTACAAATCAATTGTTCGGAAGGCTACATTCCGTGAAAGCACCTATACAGATGAACTCAATGAACTGTTCTGGTCTAATTTTGATAACCCTCGTTCAAAAAAATCTTTTTTAAGGTTCGCAAAGTGCCTGAATAACAATGATCTCATGGAGGTTGCAGATCAGTTGAAGCAAATGAAACTCCCTGTACTGATCCTGCGTGCGGAGAAAGATGTTTTTCTATCCGCAGGCATAACCAGCAGATTGCATGACGATATTCCGGAAAGTACATTGAAGATCATTTCAAGATCAGGACACTACATGCAGGAGGATGCACCAGAAGAGATCAATGTGGAATTGAAGATGTTTTGGAGGGTTTCATAATGGATCCGAAAGAGAGGGAAATAGCTGACCTCAGGTCCAAGCTTGAGGTCCTGGAGAATGAAAACCAGATGCTTGCCGAAAGGTCGGAGGACATGACGCTGATGAGTATGATCTCAGAGATCAGCAATGAATCCAAAGATCATAAAAAGATCCTGCCAAGTATCCTGGAGCGTATATCCATGCTGAAGGATATCATGCTTTGCGCATGTGGAACGCTTGAAGGTAAGGTTTTAAAACCAATCGCTACATTCTGGCAGCTCGACGATGAACTGAAGGAACACGAGATTAAATTTGACCAGTCCCTTGTCGATTCTCTGAATGAAGGGTCAATATACCTCGACGGAAAGGAGGTGCAGCAGGTCAGATTTTGCGATGAGATCCGTTCCATGGAGCATCCCCTGAAAGAGATCGCGATTTTTACCTTCATTTATCAGCTTCAGACTCCGGCAGTCTTCCTGTTTGCAGATAATTCCCGGGAAGAAGATCGCAAGCTGGAGAGAGTCATTCCCCTGCTTCAACAGGTCACATATCTTGTAGAGGACAGGATCAATAACCTCTATCTCCTGGATGAACTGCAAAAGATAAAAATCGGTCTCGAAAAGCGCGTTGCTGAGCGAACCTCGGAACTTGAGCAGATCAACATGGAACTGAAAGATGAGATCGGGCGACGGACCACAGCCGAGATTGAAATGAAGCTGAGCGAAGAGAAGTTCAGGGAGATATTTAACCATGCCAATGATGCGATTATCCTTTGGGAAGCTGACGAGGAGGGATTCCCTTCCAGGTGCCTGGAGGTGAACGAAGTCTTCCTGATGATGACGGGATACAAAGAAGACGAGGTGATGATGATGAAACCTGACTCACTCCGGGGTTTTGAAGATGAAGAATTGAAAAAAGCCCGGCTCAGTGCCACTTCTGGAAGTGATAAACGCCGTTTCGAAGTGATCCTGAAAACCAAATCCGGCCAGGAGATTCCCACTGAGGTGAACGCGCGGAATTTCTATCTCAGAGACAGGGAGGTCGTGCTGGCGGTGCACAGGGATATCAGCGAAAGGAAACAATTTGAGGCCAGGATACTTCGTGAAAAAGAGCGGGCAGAAGAGTCAGACAGACTTAAATCGGTTTTCCTGGCAAACATGAGCCACGAGATCAGGACCCCCATGAATGCAATTGTAGGCTTTTCTGAACTGCTCTACCAGGATGATCTGACTGATGAGGACAGACATGCTTACCTTGATATACTGCAGGCAAAAAGTCAGGATTTACTAACCCTCATAAATGATATTCTGTATCTCTCGAAGATAGAGGCCGACCAGGTTACGATTCATAGTGAAATCACAGACCTGGATGAGTACCTCAGGATGTCGGAGATCACCTGGAGACAGATGGTTGCCAAGACCAAAAATCCAAACCTCTCCATTTCATTTCAATTCAGTAATACGACCGGGAGACTTGTGAACATGGACGAAGTCCGTGTGTCCCAGGTGATGAATAACCTGATATCCAATGCGATCAAGTTTACAGAAGAGGGGGAGATCAGCATAACATGTTCCGTCGGAAAGGAAGAGATACTTTTCGTCGTGAAAGATACCGGGATCGGAATACCGGAACATAAAAAAGCACTCGTCTTTGAAAGATTCCGACAGGCCGATGAGGGTCAGTCAAGAAGATTCGGGGGATCGGGTCTTGGTCTTGCGATCAGCAAACAGCTTACAGAACTCATGGGCGGCAAGATCAGCCTGGAGTCTGAGGAGGGAAGGGGTTCGGAATTTAAATTCACCATACCGCTTGAGATCTCCGGGCATAAGAAGGAAGGAATAATAGCTAAGCATCATCTCAAACCGGGAAATATTCCAGGTGATGCGGAGATCCTGATCGTGGAAGATGAAGTTACAAATTTCCAGTTTCTTGAGGCTGCCCTTAAAATCCATAATCTGAAGCTCCACCATGCATCAACTGCCGAGGAAGCCATTGAACTCTTCATGGAAAACCCAGGGATCGGCCTGGTACTTATGGATCTTCATCTCCCAGGAATGAGCGGGATCGAAGCAGCTGAGGCCATCAAGAAGATCAGCAGTAATGTGCCGGTCATCGCCCAAACTGCAGTGAGCCCCGAAGAGGTGAAAATGATGGAAAATAATCAGCTCCTGGATGATTATATTTACAAACCGATAAATACTGAATTGCTGTTCAGTAAAATGAGCAGGTTCCTGAATAGCTGAACTGAAAAAATGATGCCATGAAGAAGCTGGTTGTGATTTGTATGCTCATCGGAACAGGATCCATGTTGTGGTCACAAGCACTGGAGCTGAAGGAAAATAAGGAATTCAAAGGACTCGGGGCCTATGTGCTGCAGGCTGGTTTTTCACCATTCGGTAATTATTTTGCCTATTCACTGGGCGATAATACCTTGCGGATTTTTGATAAGAACTGGGAAAAGCGCTTTGAGCACCAGGGCAATCCGGATTCCTACGGTGGAGTTTTTGCATTTTCTCCGGATGGAGAATACCTCGCCTATGCAAAGTACAAGGGAGTAACCGATATCGCCATCATCAGGCTCTCCGACCAGAAAGTGGTCCAGGTACTCGACAGGCACAGCAGCAGTGTATACGGACTCGAATTCAGCAATGACGGGAAATTCCTGGCTTCCTGTGGGAATGATTACACCATGATCCTATGGAAAAGGGATGGGGAGAGTTTTGACTACAGTATCCAGTATGATGGTTTTGAAAGCTATCTGAATGAAATTACTTTTAGTCATGATGACCGCTTTCTTGCTGCAGGTGACAGCTACGGAAATGTGAAGATCTATGAAAAATCTGGGGGTCTGTACGAGGCTTTCCAGGATTTCAAATTCAGACAGCACAGGATATCTTCAATCGTCTTTCATCCTAAAGAATACCAGCTTGTAACAGGATCCTCCTATGGATTGAGACGATACAGGCTCAGAAGGAATCAGTTTATGCTGACCGACTCTGTTCCGGAGGATGCCTATGTTAGGCGCTCGGTAAGATTCAGTCCCCAGGGTGAATACCTGGCAGTTCCACACTACAGTGAGATAAAGATTTACCATGTTGGCAACGACAGTCTGCAGGTTGCCGAAGTGATACACAGGCATGGAGAGGAGACAGCAGGTGCAACCTTCAGTGAGGATGGCCGGTTTCTGACCACACATGCTGCAGATCAGAAGATCATCATCTGGGAGACCCTTCATGTTGCTCCATCCGATAAGGCACTGGTGTCGGGATGGCTCATCGGTGAACTCCCGGTAGCCCAGCGGAGATCTCTTACACCCTCAGTGACAGGGAAGATCATTGGTTCGACCGATAGCAAATTGTCGGCGCCACGGGATGAATTTGAGAAAACCACCACTTACAATGACCGGATGGCTGTGCTGTCTGATCATACACTTGCGTTGCTGCAGAAGGAGATGGAGGATATCTATGATGTAAAGTCGAAATCAAACAGGGTCAATTTCCCTGTCACGGGCATTTTAGGTTACAATGCCGACCTGGAGATCTATAAGATACGAATGATGGACACCGATGCCGGGGTGAAAATTCCGGTTGATGAAGCAAAAGCACTGAAAAGATCATGGCAAAAAGCCACCATCACGGCAAACCGAAGCCGCGAAGGAGAGGACCTTGCCTATCATTACAGTGATTTTAAGTTGATCCATCCGGTTACTGGAAATGCTTATGAAGTAATCCCCGTGGAAAACCCCTTCGAACCTTCCCCGCTTTCAGGAGAACGAAAAACCACCACAACACCGGAAATGCCGGAAAGGGGAACGGATACGGTGAATGGAAATACCTATGCACTGCTCTTCGCCACCAATGTATACGACTATTTTGGCGACCTTGTGAACCCGGTGCTGGATGCGCAGACCATTGCAACTGAACTGAGGGAAAATTATGGGGTGATCGCCGATGTCGTGACCAATGCAACACTGGAACAAACCGCTGCCCGCATCAGGGAGTTTGCTTCCCGCGATTATAATGATAAGGACAACCTGATGGTATTCTTTGCCGGACATGGTATCTACGATGAAGTGTTCAGGGAAGGGTATGTGATCTCACGTGATTCACGATCAGATGATCTCGGCAAGACCAGCTATCTTTCACACTCCAACCTGCGTACAATGATCAATAATATCAATTGTCCTCACATCTTCCTGGTCATGGATGTATGCTTCGGCGGCACCTTTGATCCGCACCTGGCTTCCACACATCGGGGTTCAGCTATGTACGGTGATATCACGGCCGATGAATTCATTGAGAGAAAACTTAAGTATACTACACGGCTATACCTGACATCCGGTGGAAAGGAGTATGTGCCGGATGGCAGACCAGGATTTCACAGTCCGTTCGCCCGCAGGTTCATTGAGTCTCTTCGCTATTATGGAGGTGATGATGGGATCCTTACAACGGCAGAAATTCTACAGTTTGTTGAGAAAGTAAACCCGCAACCCAGGTTCGGCGAATTTGGTGACAATGAACCGGGAAGCGATTTCATTCTCGTAATTGAAAAGGAGGGGTGAGCGGTCCTGTCTGCTTAAACCGGGAAGGTTGATTGGATCCATTGGTAATAATCAGATTTTCAATCAGAAGATCATAATGTTGAGGCTATGACAATCAAAAAGTACGCGACGGGCCATTATTTCCTGCTGATCATAATTATTTCATTGATAACAAAAGCATGTAACAGTGGTGAACGAGAATTCACAAGGATTCCTGCCGATCTGCTCTACGATAAAATAAAAGGAGGTCTGACTGGTCAAATGCTGGGTAATTTGAACGGACTCCCGTATGAATTTAAATTTGTTGATGAGCCGGGAAATGTGGAGAATTACCGGCCAGGGCTCCCGGATGGAGCACGGACCGATGATGATACTGACATCGAATGGGTCACCATCTGCAAGATGCAGGAGACGGGCAAGCTTTTCCTTGAAAGTAATGAGATAGTCTCGGCGTGGAAAGATCATATCAACTTCAAGATCTGGGCATCCAACCTTACCGCCAGGCAACTGATGGAATTGGGTTTTAAGCCGAATGAAACAGGGAACGCAGTATTGAATCCCTGGGCAGAAGTCAATCTCGCCGGCCAGTTTTGCTGCGAATCTTTTGCGCTTGCCGCACCCGCCATGCCATATGCGGCGGAGAAGATCGGCTTATACTATACCCGCGTGGTCATTGACGGTGAACCAGCCCAGGCAGCACAATTCTTTTCGGCAATGATCTCCGAGGCATTCAAGACGGATGACCTGGAACAGATCCTTTCATCCGGGATTGATGCACTCGATGAGAAATCTGAAACCTACCGGGCGGTGGGAGATGTGCTGAAATGGTGTGATGCCTATCCGGATGACTGGAAGGAGACCCGCCGGAAGATTAAAGAAAAATATCATACGGCAGGTGGTAAACTTCCCATTAATAATTCCGGGGTGAACCTCTCTGCCATACTGGCAGCCTATATATACGGGGATGGAGATTTCACTGGATCCCTTCAACTTGCATTTAACATGGGATGGGATGCAGACTGTAATGCCGCTACACTGGGTACTATACTTGGAGTGATCAAAGGATATCGCTGGATGGAAAAGCAGGGCTGGGAGATCAGGGACCGCTACTGGAACACCACGCGTCCTGGTATGCCAGAAGATGAAACCATTTCCGGCTATACACAGCGCATCTTCGATATGGCTGAGATCAACATTGTCCAGAACGGGGGACGTGTCAAAAGCGGCCTGTGGGGTAAGCAATTCCACATTCCTTACCGTCCTTCCGAGAGCCTGCATTCCCCGTTGGATTATGATGGTAAGTACGGAGCACTGCTGGAGAAATATTCAGCATACATTACCGAAACATTTGGCAATGAAACGGCTACCCCGGATGAGCTTGCAAAAGCGGGTTACCTGGCTGTAGTATTCAACATGTATGATTCCTTGCAGTTCAGCAATCCGGGGAATTACCAGCGATTCCTGGATGCCATGCACGAATTACCTATGGTTATGCACACTTTTTTCAGGTTGCCGGATTTTATCGCTTCCGGTCTCAAATCCCGTATGGCTGAAGCCGGCTTGAGAGAGGTGGAAATGGAACCACAGTTAAAAGGGAATACCGAATTCCTGCTGCGGGGATACGAGGAGGCAGACAGGGTATTTGTCGGGGGAACCTTTAACAACTGGGAGGCATGGATGACACCGTTGAAGCGAACTTCCGAAGGGTGGTTATGCCGATTGGACCTTGGCCATGGGGAGTATGCCTATAAATTCGTCGTGCAGGAGGGGGAAAATTCGACCTGGGTTTTTGACCCGGATAATCCGCGCAGGGAGATGAACCACGAGGGGTATGAAAATTCCGTATTGCTGGTTGATTAGGATAAGAATGGCAACAGCCTTTTATTGTACGAAAATACAGATATCCGTCGCTTAAGAAATTGCACCTGTTTTCCTTTTACAGCCTCGAATTCAATGCCAGGATGATCGAGTCAACGACCAGGCTTTCTTAGTTTTACAGGTATCCAGAATTCCTCTTCAGAATCGGGGTGATCTCCACGGTATTTATCGCCCATCAGGGCAAAATGTGGCCTGTCGTCCAGTTCATATGCTGAATCAGGCAGCCATTCCCTGAATATTTGATCGAAGACAGGTCCGGCTTCAGCAGGTCTGCCTTTGTATTGAAACACAGCATATTGACCCTCCGGTACGACAAGGTGCTCCATCCCTTCAGGGTGATTGCCGTGGTCGGTTACCCTGACTGCGGCCCATTTTTCGAATTCTGTCTGTGGATTGAAATTTTGAAATACCCCTGTCCCGTCATAGATGGTAACCGCGTAAAGTTCCTGTCCGGAAATATTACTGATCAAATGCCGTCCGTGCATAAATTCCCGGAACAGTTCTCCGGTCCTGTCATTTTGCATTGACATCTTCAGTTTTTTACCGGTGAGCCACGTCTTCTCCAGTTTTCTGATTTTACCTTTCATCGCTTCATGTCATTTTGGATAATCAATTGGTCCGGATCCCTGTACTGGATCACGTATGGAGTATGGTTCTCCCTGATCAGCGGGTAGTCGTTGAGATGTGCAAACCTGCGGAAATGATTTCGGTGGTTGATTCTTGCCTTCTTTTTCAGGGCACTGGCATTGGATATCTCAGTCTTTTCAAGGGTGGGGGCGATCACTTGTTTAAAATGGTCAGGATTAAAACGCAGGTAGGCATACTCTATTTTTTTCCTGGAGATCCCGACCTCACCATTACTGTCAGCAGGAAACACCGAGGCCTCTATTTTTCCCTTGATGTTGTGACCGCATACAATGATCCCATTTTCAATCACAATATTCCGGTCTAATGCCAGGTGGTTGAAAGCGTATATGTCCTCCTCCCTGTAATGAACCTTGAACAGGAGGTCTGCAAGGATCTTGGCCGAGACCAGGATTGCGAGAATGACCAGGTGTCTTTTTCGAAGCATAGTTGTTATTGCTGACGAATTTTATTTAACGCCATTGAATATAATGATTATTTTCAGCTTTTCTTATCTTCACGATATACAGAAAGAACCGTTTTAAGATGTGCAAATGGCCAGGTACTGCAGCTAAACTAATCTTCATTGCATTCATTGCGCTTACCAGCGGGATATTGTACGCCCAGGCCTCTCCGGCGCCTGGTGCTGGTGATTTTGTGATGAATGACCATGTGCCCGTGGAGGTCATTGAGGTCGGACCGGGGCATTATTTCATTGATTTTGGCAAGGCATTTTTTGGCACAATTGTGATATGTTCAGAAGAGGATATTGATGATGATATCGTCCTGCATATAGGTGAAAAACGGGGAAAAGGGAACACGGTGGATCGCGATCCCGGTGGTACAATCCGTTACCAGGAGGTGGTTGTGGACAGACTCAGGGCAGGGCAGTGGACTGTAGCCGCACTAACGGCTGATTCCAGGAATACGGGACCGGCTGCCATCGCGCTTCCCGACACCTTCCCGGTGATCATGCCATTTCGTTATTGTGAAATCGAAGACCTGCCTGTTCCTCTCAACCAGCTGAAAATCCGGCAACGCGCATATCACTATCGGTTCAATGAAGAGGCAAGTCATTTTTCCTCTTCAGACACCGTCCTGGACCAGGTATGGGAGCTCTGTAAACATACCATCAAAGCAACCAGTTTTGCAGGATACTATGTGGATGGAGACAGGGAAAGGATACCATATGAAGCAGATGCCTTTATCAACCAGTTGAGTCACTACTGTTTAGACAGTGTATACACAATCGCCAGGCGTACCAATTCCTATTTCCTGGAAAATCCCACCTGGCCCACGGAGTGGATCCTGCATGTGGTACCGCTCTTCTATTACGATTATCTGTATACCGGGGAGCTGGATGTGCTTCGGGAAGAATACGACCAATTAAAGACCAGGACGCTGATGTCACTGGCACGGGAGGATGGATTGATAAGCTCAGCTTCACCGGTGATGACCGGGGAGTTGATGCAGGCGCTGGGGTTCAGGGATACCTCGATGCGGATCCGTGATATCGTCGACTGGCCGCCTGCACAGGAGGATACCGGGTGGAAGCTTGCCACAGCTGAAGGCGAAAGGGATGGTTATGAGATGGTGCCTGTCAATACGGTGGTGAATACATTTTATTATTGGAACCTGGTCCTGATGTCGCGCATAGCGGGTGAGCTGGGGTACGATGCGGACCAGGATATGTTCAATCAGAAGGCCGGGGTGGTCAGGCAGACCATCAACAAGGTTTTATTCGACTTTGAGCGGGGAATCTATCTCGACGGGGAGGGCTCTGATCACGCCTCGTTGCATGCCAATATGTTTCCACTCGCATTCGGACTTGTGCCGGAACCGTATCTTCCGCATGTAATCGCGCATATCAAGTCCCGTGGCATGGCCTGCAGTGTATATGGGGCACAATATCTCCTTGAAGGGCTTTGCCGCAATGGTGAATCCGGGTATGCGCTGCAGCTGATCACCGATACCATTGGTGACCGCAACTGGTGGAACATGATCGAATCTGGATCCACCATGACCCTTGAAGCCTGGGATATGAGGTACAAACCCAACCTGGACTGGAACCATGCCTGGGGAACGGCACCGGCCAACATCATCACGAGATACTTGTGGGGCATCCGACCTTCCAGACCGGGATTCGGGAGGGCAGTGATCGCACCCCAACTTGAAGGTCTTCACCATTCCCGGATCCGTGTTCCCACGGCCATTGGGCCCATCGATGCATTTTTCGAACGCACAGAAGCCGGGGATACCTATACCTTCAGGCTGCCCGAAGGAATGACCGCAACATTCAGCATACCCGGGAATCCCAAATATGCGGTTTTGAATGATAAAAAAATTCCTGCCGGCACTGGCGAAGTTCAATTGGTAGCCGGGTATTCACAGTTGGTCCTGATAGATCCGGAAAAGTAATCCATCAAAGCTTTTTTGCGGTATCTTACGCTGAATGTTCCCAGCTATTCTGCAGGCAACCAGACCGCCATTTTCCCGACTCCGCGATTGCTCCAGAGATGGTAGGGGATCAGTTTGAGTTCTGCCTCTGAAGGAGTATCAGCTGAACTGCTTACCGGAACCCATGCCGAAATTACGGGGATGCCGCCAAGAAGCTCATTCTCGAAGGACCGGTTAAGTTTCGTGTCGGGTGGAATGCGCTCTACCGTGAAGATGTCGATACTGTTATCGGCTTCTTCAGCACAATATACGATGGGTCCGCATTCGAAAGCGACTCTGCCACTGTCGGCGCTCACCTTGTCGCTGGCAGCCACGCGACGGGGTTCCAAAGGGAGTTTGAGGTTGACTTCATCACCCTTCTTCCATGAACGATCGATGACCGCATAGCCATCCTGCAACTGGGCCTCCATAAGCTGCCCGTTTACCATGATCGTGTATTTTTCAGAAGCTTTATCCAGGAAATGGTAGAGGTGGCCAGTCATCACTTCATCCCTGGTCCAGCCGGGGATTCTCAGCAACAGCTCGAATTCTTTGTTTTTCCCCGGATCGATGGTTAACTGTACGGCTTCATCCCATGGGTAGCGTGTCTCCTGGACCAGGGAAACTTCGCCTTTGGGAAGATCGATGGTGGAAGAGTTGCCCATGTAGAGGTTGACTATCAGTTGATTGCCTTTGCTGGCATAGACATATCCGGGAATGGAGGGCATGAAGCGGGAGATGTTGGACGGACAGCAGGAGCAGTCGAACCATTCAGAACGGGTACAGGAGCCCATGTTAAAATGGGTTTCACCATCTGAAGCCAGCGGATTGGGATAGAAATAGTGGTCTCCGGAAAGGGAGACGCCTGCCAGGGCTTCAAATGTGGGTAAAAAAAAAGCCCTACTTAATAAGTAAGGCTTCTTTTCAGGTGAACTAGGGAGGAGTCGAACCCCCAACCTCCTGATCCGTAGTCAGGTGCTCTATCCAGTTGAGCTACTAGTCCAGTCTTGTATCAATATTATAAGAACTTTTTGTATGTGAAGACTGTTGAGGTGCTCCCTGCCTGCCGGCAGGCAGGTATCC
>CAKZNC010000015.1 GCA_937129385.1 uncultured Bacteroidota bacterium | reverse complement strand
CCAGCTTCCCCTGTTGAAAAAATCATCGTTCGTGCCCAGCATGATGGAAGCCCTGTATTTCTCATCCGGACTGTTCCTGAAAAAGTCGATCGCCTGTTCCAGGTCGGAGACCGGAAGATCATCCCTTACTGTGAATCCCCATAAGGACACAAGCGGTTTACCCCTGTGATGCAGGTAATTAGGACTCTCAGTAATGCCCAGGTCATCTACCAGGTGCTTCCAGTCAGCAATCAGCTCATCGATGTTGCCACCGCCAAACCCAGAAAGGTCGTACATATTTACAAATGCACGGTCATATTTTTCGCAGCCCATCATCACGTTCGCAGTCACCGTGTCCCGGAATGCACGCAGCCTGCCATCACGCGTTGAAACATTGAATCGCTGCAGGAACACCCCGTCCAGGTCATAGTCCCTGAGCCACTTCATATGCCGCATCACGGTTTTGCGGTTGTATGCTGAATAGATCGTGGCCGGCCGGCCGTCTTCAAAGGTAAGGCCCGTCTCGTATTGCTCGTCCGCCTCATGCTCCCGCATATCAGGAAACATATCAACCCCCAGGGTGGAGCCATCCTGCAGGGTTCCCCAATGCCTCCAGCGGGCAAGTTCCGAGCTATCGTCGGGATGTGAGAACCATCCCTGGTAGCCAAACATCACCTTTCCGTCCAGTGTGGTGAAATCCGGGGCGGTGATGGACAGTGGATCCGTTTCAGGCGCCTCCGGGTTTTCGGTCAGCGTAAACCGAAGATCATCCAGCCGCGCTGTAATCTCTCCCGACAGGGTTTGATAGATCCTGAAATAGCTGATCGCCTCCAGGTCGGGATTTCCCGTTTTCGTTGCGTCCGAGATCTGCAGCTTCACATGGTTCCATCCATCGGTGAGTCCGAGTGAGACAACATCCCATGCATATTCATCGGTATCCGGACCGCCCGAAGAGGTCAGTTCAACCTGTCCGTCGCCGCTGAACTGACTCACATCGGAGACATACAGCCAGAAGGTGAACCAGCCTGACTCATCCACACCGACATCGGTCTGTGAAAAATCTTTACTGAACCAGTCTGTTCCACTGCCCGTGAAACCAATAGATGCAATGCCTTCCTTTTTATCCGCAGTACTGGTATTTATTTCATTGGATCCGTTCCACCTGTTTTCCACATCGCACCGCTGCAATACAATCTGTGCATCCAGACCGGAAAAAGTTAACACTCCTGTCAGCAGGAGGATCAAATATTTGTGAATTTCGCTTCTTTTCATCTTGATTCGGGTTAATATAAATGAGTGCTTGTCTGAGTTGATAAAAATTGAAAATAACAGCGGGCGATTAACAGACAATTAATTAAAATTAACAGAACATAAATGAAACGTGAATGATCGTATTAATCATACATTAACAGATCATTATTCCTCCATCGCCATATTAGGTGCAATACATCCATTCTCAAAACACATTTATATGCGAAAATATATCCTTCTCCTCCCTGCCGCGTTTACCCTTGCGGTTGCAGCCTGCAATAGCGGAGATGAAAATACCGGCAGTGACTCCCGTCCAAATGTGCTCGTGCTCTTCTCCGATCAGCACAACAAGAAGGTAATGGGTTACGAGGGACATCCCGATGTGATCACTCCCCACCTGGATGATCTGGCCGGGGAAAGTATCATCTTTGATCGTGCCTACTGTACCGTCGGTGTGTGTACACCCTCACGATCATCCTTCCTGACCGGACTGATGCCCAGGACGCTCGGGCTACTGTCGAACGAAGGCCATACCTCTGTCATGGAGGAAGCGGTCTCGATGGCCACGATCTTCAGGCAAAATGGTTACAACACCTACACCTTTGGCAAGCGCCACGTCAGTGGAGCGATCGACGAAGGATGGGATGTGAAAAAGAGCCACATGTACAAACCGGGAGACGATGATGATTACGTGCGTTGGATCGAGAGAAACGGATACGCAATGGAATTTGCGGAAGACTGGGCAGCCGAATTCGGACGCGGACCGCGGGGAAGTGCAACATGGGATTCGCTTTTCCCTACAGCCGATCTCGGAACCCGGCTTTCAAAACTCCCTGAAGGATTCACCATGGAAGCATATACCATGAAGGAGACAGTGAAAATGATCAGGGAGCAGGCCGACAGTACATCACCCTTTTTCTGCTGGGCCACCTTTTACCGGCCACACCAGCCATACAACCCCCTCCCCCGGTACATGAACATGTACGACGTAAGTGAATGGGGCGAAGGAACAAAGTTCGGTGATGCCATTAAAATGCCTCCAAATTTTTATGAACCCACGGAAAACCTCCCACCCCTTTTGCAATCACAGCGTAATGGCGGCAACAAGGTCTGGAACATGGACAAAGCATTTGAAAATGAACAGCTCTGGCGGAATTACATAGGTGCCTATTACGCGCTGGTCACCGAGATCGACCACTGCATCGGTGAGATCATTAAAACACTGCGGGAGGAGGATATTTACAAAGAAACCATCGTGATCTATACCTCCGACCATGGCGATTTTGCCGGCAACCATGGCATGGTGGAAAAGGCTGCCGCAGGTCAGAACATCTACGAAGATATTCTGAATGTACCACTGATCGTCAGGATACCCGGACTGGAAGACGGTGGGAAACGTATCCCTGAACTGGTCACACTTGCAGACGTACTGCCAACATTGATAGAATTGCTTGACCTTGAGGTTCCGGAACTGGGACATCCCATCCAGGGCGCCTCACTGGTTTCATTGCTGAATGGAACGGGTGGACCGGATCGCAATTATATTGTTTCTGAGAGCTGGTCCCAGGCCACAGTGATCACCAAAGACCTCAAACTCGGGATCATGCTGGATCCAACAAGAGTGCATCCAAACTGGGATTACCGTGCATTTGGAGATATGTTATTTGACAGGTCGGAAGACCCATTGGAGACCCATAACAGGATAGATGATTCATCCTATACGGAGCAGGTGAAACTCCTTCGCACTTATTACGAGGCGTATCAAAAGAGGATCCCTGGTGCCGGAAAGCAGGAGAGAATAAGAAAAATAACAGACTGAATTAATTCACGTGTTAATATTTCATTAATGTTTGATTTATGAACGTAAAATATATTTACTTGAAACAGTTTTACAGGACTGTACAATTCAAGCGAACTATTTTTTCAAACTTGATGATGCCTATGGAAGATTTCTGAGAAGTAAGAAACTGAATCAACGAAACTATTATTAAATCCTAAAACTAATTTTATGAAAAAGTATGTAATTATATGTCTGGTGCTGCTCACGGGCACATTGGGCATATTTGCCCAGTCCGGAACCGTTTCCGGAACTGTTACAGACAGTGACGGCATGCCCATTCCCGGGGTGACCGTTGTTGTTGATGGAACTACGAACGGGACCATTACCGATGAAGAGGGAGATTTTTCGATTTCCGCTTCAGTCGGAAACATCCTTGTGTTTTCATATATAGGTATGGAAACCATGGAACTCGAGGTTACCAGTCTGGCAAACCTGGACGTCACAATGCGTGAGGACCTGGCGGAGTTGGACGAAGTGGTTGTGATAGGTTACGGTAGTCAGAAGAAAGAGAGTCTGACGGCTGCGATCTCCAATATCCAATCCGAGGAGATCACCACAACCAAGCACAGTAGCCTTGCAATGGCACTATCGGGGAAAGTCTCCGGTCTCCAGATCCGACAGGCCACCGGTCAGCCGGGAAGGTTTGACACACGGATCAACATCAGGGGATTCGGGGATCCGCTTTACGTGATCGACGGGGTCGTTCGTGAAGGCGGAAGTGAATTCCAGCGGATCAACCCGGAAGACATTGAAAGCATCTCTGTACTGAAGGATGCCGCCGCAGCGATCTACGGTCGCCGGGGTGGTAACGGTGTGATCATTGTAACTACGAAGAAGGGGAAGGAAGGGAAACCTAAATTCAACTACAACGCTTCTGTGGGGATCCAGCAACCGACAAACGTGCCCAGGATGGCCAATGCATTTGAATATGTCACCATGGTCAACCGCGCAAGAATGTTCCAGGGATTGGGACCGGCCTATGACAGCGCCACTGTGGCAGGATACCAGCAGGGACTCCCCGGGTATGAGGGAACCGACTGGTACGATGTAACATTCAAGGACTATGCATACCGACAGTCGCATGATTTCTCCGCATCGGGCGGAACCGACAGGGTTACCTATTATGCCAGCCTGGGATACCAGGAAGACGGCGGTATCCTGAAGAGCAATGACCTGGGGTATGAAAAATTCACCTTCAGGACCAACCTCACTGCAAAACTTACGGATAACCTGAGTGCGACAGTACAGTTGGCAGGAAGGCATGACTTCACATTTGAACCGGGAGGCAATTTCTTCAATATCTTCAAGGATACGCGGACTGCCGATCCGACTGTTCCAGTCTATGCCAACGGCAATCCGGATTACCTGGGTGCGGTACCTCCAAGTAACAGGAATACAATTGCATTGTCAAGCAGGGACATCTCCGGTTACAACGAAACTGTGAATAAAAATGTGCAGTCGTCTATCTCTTTGACGTACACTGTTCCATGGATCAAAGGACTGAAGCTCAAAGGGCTCTACTCCTTCGACACGAACAACCAGATGAACAAGTCGTTGAGGAAAAAGCACTTCCTGTATGCCTACGATGAGGTAACAGAATCCTATACAGAGACTGAGCAATCAAGTCCTTCCCAGATCAGGAACACCTGGAGAGACTTCAGTCAGCTCAACTTCCAGACCCAGGCACTATTCCAGCGCACCTTCGCGGACGTGCATGATATCAGCCTGATGGTAACATATGAACAGAACAATACAGATTACAGGTGGGCGAGTCTTTCAAGGGACTATGCATTTTATACCAATGACCAGATCGCACTGGCCGACCAGAACAATATGCAGAACGACGGGAATGAAGTTGAAACGGGGAACAAATCCTACCTTGGACGTTTTAATTATGGTTACAAGGGAAAATACCTGATCGAATATGCATTCAGGAGGGATGGTTCTTACCGTTACCATCCCGACCAGCGATGGGGTAATTTCCAGGTGGTAACAGCCGGCTGGAGAGTCTCAGAAGAGACCTTCCTGCAGGATGCCCTTCCGATCATCTCCAACCTGAAACTCAGGGCCTCTTACGGAGTGGTTGGCGAGGATGCCGGTCAGCCTTTCCAGTATGTGGAAGGATACTCTACATCAGGTGGTGGCGGTTATGAGTTCACAAATGATATTTGGACGGTAGGTGCATCAGCACCCCCAATCGTGAATCCTGACCTGACCTGGTTCACATCCACCATCACTGATATTGGATTCGACCTGGGTCTGTGGAAAAATGCTTTCACCTTTGAATTTGACGTGTATCAGCGCTACAGGGAAGGTCTGCTGGCGAGGAGAAATGTCTCCCTGCCCAACACCTTCGGTGGTTCACTTCCGCAGGAGAACCTGAACAGTGACCTGGTACGGGGGATCGAGCTGGCTGCCGGGCTGAAAAGGAATGTCGGAGAGTTCTTCTACCAGGTAAGGGCAAATTACAACCTGTCCAGAACCATGAATGTATACGTCGAAAGAGGTCCATTCACCAGCTCATATGACAAATGGAGGAATGGTGATTCAGACAGGTACAATGATGTTGTCTGGGGCTATGTAGTCGAAGGACAATTCCAGGATGCAGAGGAGATCATCATGGCTCCACCGCAAAATGGAAACGACGGAAACATCCAGGAACTTCCCGGTGACTTCAAATACAAGGATGTGAATGGCGACGGGGTGATCAATGGAGAAGACCAGCAGCCCCTCTTCTATGACGGAAACCCGAAGCAGTATTACGGTCTTACACTTTCCTTCTCATGGAGAGGATTTGATCTCTCTGCACTGTTGCAGGGAGCAGGTAAATATACGGTACGTTTCAGGGAAGTATATGCCGAGATGTTTGCCTTCAGGGGCAATACACCTGCTTACTTCTATGATGCATGGACCCTGAACGATGATGGAACCTGGAATGAGGGCACATGGCCTGCCAACAGGTACATCGCCGACGTCGGTGCCATGTATCGCGAAAGTGCAATGTGGAGAAGAGATGCCTCTTACCTGAGATTGAAGAATATCGACCTTGGATATACGTTTAGAAACCAGGGATGGACCGAAAGACTCGGGATCGGAAGCCTGAGGATATATGCCAACGTATATAACCTCTTTACCATTGCAGACGATTTTGTAAAGCCATTTGATCCGGAAAAAATTGAAGGATCCTACAGCGCAGGTCTTACATATCCGCTGACAAAGAGTTACAATTTCGGTATTAACCTCACATTTTAAATTTTGAGAACAATGAAAATCAGAAGAATCATATATACAGCATTTCTGATGCTCTTCCTCTTTGGATGTGAAGATGTATTGGATATCGAGCCAACGGACATCCTGTCCGCTGAACAACTATTCTCTGATCCGGGCGGAGTGAAGACCTACATGGCCAACCTCTATTACCAGATGCCGGTGGAGGATTTTACCTACTTCCCGAATAATCCAAATAGAGACGGAAAGGATGTTTTTCGTTACAACGGATCTGGTCCGAATAATGGTGGCTTTGCACAGGTAATGCATACCGACAATGCCATGCACAGTGAATTCGGAACCGGGATCAACCCTAACGACCAGTGGTGGAGCCAAAGCTACAGTCTGATCAGGGATGTCAATTCAATGATCGATATCATACCTGAGCTTGATATTTTTGAAGAGGAGAAGCAGCAGCTGAAAGCTGAGGCATCCTTCATCAGGGCTTACACCTACTATGCACTTGCAAAAAGGTATGGAGGGGTTCCGCTGATCACAAGCAAACAGGAATACTCAAGCGATGTAGATGCACTCAGGGTTCCCAGGAGTACTGAAAAAGAGACCTGGGACTTTGTAATTGCCGAGTGTGATACTGCAGCGGCCTACCTCCCGGAAAGCTGGCCGGCCGGTGACGACAGAAGAGCTACAAAATGGGCAGCCCTGGCACTGAAAACCAGGGTGGCTCTGCATGCCGCCTCAGTGGCCAAATACTGGGACGATGCACCCCTTACAGGGGAAGCAGCTGACCTTGATCTCGTGGGCATGGACGCGTCCGTAGCAAATGATTACTACCAGGCTGTTGTGGATGCTGCTGAGGTGATCATCAGTGAAGGACCCTTCCAGTTATATGGCGGTGACCAGAGAGGCAATGACCATGCGGCAGTGGCCGAAAACTACAGGCAGCTGTTTGAACGACCAAGTCTGGCCGACGGTGAAGCCATCTTTATTAAGGGATATACCATTATAGGGAATGACCATACGGCGAACAACTACGAGATCTGGTACAACCCGAACCAGCTGCGCCAGTCATGGCCACACCCGGGAAGGATGAACCCGACGCTCGATTTCGTGGAGATGTATGAGACCTATACCGGCACTCCCGGAGACACTACCCTGTTTGCAACAGCAACTGATGGTGAAGACTATGCCGGATTTGTTGATTCGAAAAACTACATCCCGTATGATACCCCCTACCAGATCTTCGAAGACAGGGATGCCAGGCTCTGGGGAACTGTGATCCTTCCCGGAACAGAGTGGAAGGCCACTGAAATTGTGATCCAGGCTGGTTATATACAACCCGATGGTGGCGCAAAGCTGTACCAGAAAACCCAGACCACTGTCAATGATACTGTATATTATACATACGGTGCTGCTGACGTGGCCAATTATTCCGGATTTGATCCGGCTGGTGGTAACCACACGCGTACTGGATTCCTCTTCAAAAAATTCCTGCTGGAAGACGAAGATGTGACACCTGCATGGAACCAGGGTACACTGGACTGGATCGATCTACGACTGGCAGAGGTGCTGCTGAATTATGCGGAAGCAGTATTTGAAGCAGAAATGACCGACAAGTACACAGCTGCTGAAGATGCCGTCAACTCGATTCGCAACAGGGCAGCACTTGAAAATATCCCGGGTGGTACAATGACCCTCGACCATGTGCTCAGGGAGCGCAGGGTGGAACTTTCTTTCGAGAACAAGCGTTATTATGACCTTGTCAGAAGAAGAGAATTCCATGTTGAATTCGACAATCGCAGGAGAAATGCACTCTTGCCTGTTCTGGATCTCAGGGGAGCAACACCAAAGTACATCATGCTGAGAGACCCGGTGGGCGGAAACGGCAAAAGTGCAAACCCGCAAACCTGGCAGCTGAAATGGTATTACAGGTCAATTCCAGGCATCGGTTCAAACGGATTGGTGCAAAATCCAGAGTATTAATCTAAATTTGAAATCATTATGAAAACGATAAAATCAATTTTATTTATACTCCTGGCACTCGCGGTGGTGACCTCTTGCGAGCTGGATAATTATGACTATCCGGAGGGCTCCATACATGGGGCATTGATCGACCAGGAGACCGGCGACACCGTCCAGTCAGACATATTTGACGGGGCAGAGATCCCACTGGTTGAGATCCACGAGGATTATGAGAATCCACAGATCCGCTACCTGATCATCAAGCCTGACGGATCTTACAGGAACGACATGGTGTTTGAAGGTCTGTATGCGGTACCTTCCATCGAGAACGGGAATTTCCATCCAACCGATTCTACCTCGGTAACCATTGAGGGAGATACCCAGTTCGACCTGGAAGTATTGCCTTATATCAGGATCTCCAATGTAGATATGACCATGAATGGCATGGAGCTGACTGCAACATTTAATTTGCAACAGACTGCGGTCGATACCATCGATGTTTTGTCCGCTGCCATCTATGCACATTCAGAGCCAACGGTTGGGCAAACACACAGACTTGATGAAGAGGAGATCTTCATTACAACCCCTGTTCCAAATGATTCAACATTTACAATTGTCTGGGACATGAGCAGGTCCAGGGAGCTGTCGGAAAACACTCCCTATTTCTTCAGGGTAGGTGCCAAGATCGATCTCCCGGGAGCGAAATTCAATTACGCCCCGGCCGAAAGGCACACACCAACAGACAACTAATCACTCAAACCATAGATTAATTGTAAGCCGGTCGGGAATTCGTTCCCGGCCGGCTTTTTTTTGAGAGGAGAGTTTAGAGAGGAGAGTTAAGAGAAAAGGAAGGGGCTTTGGCAGTGGGCAGTGGGCAGTGGGCAGTGGGCATTGGGCAGTGGGCAGTGGGCAGTAGGCAGTGGGCAGTGGGCAGTGGGCAGTGGGCAGGGGGGAGTGGGGCTTTGGCAGTGGGCAGTGGGCAGTGGATCCGTCGAGGAACCGACCCTGAAAGGGTCGCATCTCGTAGCCCAGGGTGACCTCAGGGAACCCTGGGTAAACACGAGCTCCAATAATGTAAATCCATGCCCCGCGGCGTTCGCCGCATAAGGGGATGGGAACTAATTAAATCGGCTACTCAGCGAAAAAACTCTGCCCCTCTCTTAACTCTCCTCTCTACCCCTCTCTAAACTCTCCTCTCTAAACTCTCCTCTCTAAACTCTCCTCTAAAAAAAGAGGCCATCCTTGCGGACAGCCTCCCTTTAAGCTATGATTATAAATCTGCAGGCTTACTACTCGATGAGCAGTTTGTCTACATAAACCTTACGGTCAGCTTCAGCCTTCACGATATAATATCCTGGCTTCAGGCTCTCAACATTTACCTGGGAAACATTTGTTGCTCTCAATACAACCTCACCTGTGATGTTGTAAATATTCACGTCAGCAACGATGTTCTCCTTGAAATAAACATTGTTGGTAGCAGGGTTCGGATATACACCCAGTGTAGCTTCCCTTGCTTTCAGAGGCGCAACACCAACTGTAGAAGCAGATGTGATCCATGTAGCTGTGTCAGCTTCTGCACCTTCACCTGTGATCTTCCACTCAACAACCGGACCACCATCGTCATCAGAAGTCAGCTGACCTGAGGTCACCCATCCGTCTGCAGCTTCTTTGGCATCACCGTTCACAACGATTGTTCCGCCTGTAACATCGATCATTCCGCCATCACCTATCCAGAGAACGTCAGTTTCGATCCAACCACCTGTAGTTACGTAGCAGGAAGCATCCCAGTTTGCATTTCCTGGATCATTCACAGTGAATTTGGGAGCATTCAGCGTACCGGCAACTTCCAGTACAACTACTTGTGCTTCTGCCGGTTCAACGAGGCCAACGTGGAAACGGTGAATTGAATTCACGGTACCACCGGCTTCAATGACCATCTCTCCACTGGCATTGTAGCCAATTGTTGACCATGCACCGTCTTTCTTGGTAGTAAGAACAGCACCATCCTGAACTGTCAGAACTCCACCGTAGTTGCTGTTGTCACCGATAACGATCTGTCCACAGCTTGCTGTGTCAGTGGTAACCATACAATCACCTGCCTCGGGTACATTAAATACAGCTTTGCCTTCTGCAGTTGGATAACCTTCGGTCCAGTTTTCTGCTACCTCATAGTCTCCTCCTGCAGCCGGGCCATTCCAAACGGTATTCTGAGCGACGAGGCTCGTACCGATAAACATTGCGGCTAAGAATAAAAAGTACTTGTTTTTCATAATGGTTCATTTAAGTTAATAAAGTGTAAAAATTATAAATACAATGTAATGTATCGTGATTAAAAGGTTATTAATCGTGCATTAACAGAACATTAATCAGTTCTGTACGATCAAAATTTTCGTGCCTTTCAATACAAACCGGCAACTGCAGAGTTTATCTAATTTTCTTTTGACATAAAAAATATTAATCATCCCCGCATGTTGATCTTCTTCTGAAGCCAGAATCACCATTAATTAATAAGGGATTAATAGCCTGTTAAGCCTTCATTAGCCTTGATACGTTAAATTCCCTGCTGTAATGTAAATACAATAAAATATCAGGTTATGAAAAAAACATTGCTCATCCTGCTTGCATTGTTAGCGGTCACCACCTATGCCCAGGATAATAAAAAAGAGATCATGTACCCAACCTACAAAGGCCTGATCATGGCCGGGTACCAGGGGTGGTTCCGTGCTGCCGGCGACGAAGCTGGCGATGGTTGGGGCCATTATGGCCGCAGCGACAAATTCGACGCTGACCACAACACCATCGATATATGGCCCGATGTGAGTGAATACAAGAAAACCTACAAAACCAGTTTCACCTATCCCAACGGAACCCCGGCCGAGGTATTCAGCTCACTGGATAAAAGCACAACAGATCTGCATTTTAAATGGATGAAGGAATATGGACTGGATGGCGTGTTCATGCAGCGCTTTTTCGGGGTCACTCGTGGAGGCGAAAGAAGGAAGCAGCAAGACCAGATCCTGGAAAATGCATTCGAGGCGTCACAGAAATACGACCGTGCCATTGCAGTGATGTACGACCTGTCTGGACTCCGTCCGGGTAAAGATGACTGTTCCAGCGTGATCGAAGACTGGAAACACCTGGTGGATGAAATGAAGGTGAAAGATTTCGGCGACAAGCAAACCTACCTGCATCACCGGGGAAAACCCCTTGTGACCATCTGGGGGGTTGGCTTCCCCGACCGTTCCTACAACATTCGCGAAATCGGACTCAACAGGCTGATCGATTTCCTGAAAAATGACCCGGTCTACGGCGGCTGCTCCGTGATGCTCGGTGTCCCCACCTATTTCAGGGAACTGAACAAGGATTGCCTGCCGGATCCCTACCTGCATGAACTGATCGAATCCGCCGATGTTGTCCTCCCCTGGATGGTACAACGCTTCACCCCGCTGGTGCACAAACCTATGGACAATCTGAGGGATCACATCATCGAAGATATCAAATGGACGCAGGAACGCGGAGTCGATTATGTACCCATCGCATGCCCTGGTTTTAGCTGGCGTAACCTGTCCCTCGCGAATCCCGACCTGGCCAGGTACACTGCATACGGTGCCATCCCCAGGCTGGGAGGCCGTTTCATGTGGGACCAGATGTACACGATGATGAAAGCAGGTGCAGAGATGATCTATATCGCCATGTTTGACGAGATCGATGAAGGAACCGCCATTTTTAAAGTTTCAGACAATCCACCCAACAGCAAGGATGCACATTTTATTGACAACGATGGCATGCCCTCAGATCATTACCTCTTTCTAACCGGACAGGCAGCGAAGATGTTGAAAAAAGAGATCCCGCTGCAGGAGGAGATGCCCACCAGGTAATGGCCAGGTTTACTTCGTATTTAAAAATAGAATGATATGAAACAGCTACTGATCACTTTCGCAACAACTGTACTCCTGTTTTCATGTGCAGGAAGGGGAAGCAATGGAGAGCAGGAAACCAACCGACCCAACGTGGTATTCATCGTCGTGGACGACCTGAACAACACGCTCGGATGCTACGGTCACCCGGTGGTCCAGACACCCCATGTTGACCGTCTCGCAGAAGAGGGAATCCTCTTCGAAAATGCACATTGCAACTATGCGGTATGCAACCCGAGCCGCTCCTCCTTCCTTTCCGGCCTATACCCCGAAACCATCGGGATTCTCGACAACCGGGTCGCCCTGCAATCTGTGATTGATGACCGGATTACCATGCCGGCACTGTTCCGCCAGAATGGCTACTACACCATGAGCCTGGGGAAGGTGTTCCATACAAACGCGGAGAAGCACAATGACTTCAGTGCATGGGATGAGATCCTTGGTTTCGGCACTACGGAAACAGGAAAAAAAGGGGAAAGCAGGAACATGAGCGACGGCGAATTGAAATGGTGTTGGTGGCAGGCCGCTGAAGGGGACGATATGGACCAGCCCGACGGACAGCTTGCGGCAAAGGCGGTGGAGTTTATCAACGGTGAACATGACAAGCCCTTCTTCCTGGCTGTCGGTTTCCATAAACCCCACGATCCGTTCATTGCACCGGCAAAATATTTCGACCTCTACCCTTTGGAAGATTGTACCCCCCCGGCATTGCCTGAAGGATGGGAACCACCCTATGCGCACACACTGCCCAATCAGACAGATATTTTTAATGAGTTCACCGAACAGGACAAGCGGGAATTCCTTCGTTCCTATTACGCATGTACAAGCTTCATGGATGCTCAGGTAGGCAAGGTCGTGGAGGCGCTCGAAACCTCAGGTCTGATGGAAAACACGCTGATCGTTTTTTTCGGGGATCATGGTTACCACCTGGGGGAACACAACTGGTGGAACAAGGTGACGATTTATGAAAAAGGTACCAACGCACCGTTCATCATCTCGGGTCCGCTCACAGGAAAACAGGGCGTAAGGTCCGAGGCGATGTTCGAGTTCGTCGACATCTACCCCACCCTGGCCGAATTTGCCGGTCTGGACAGCGTCCCGAGCCACCTGGAAGGTGAGAGTTTTGCTGAAGTGATCGCCGATCCGTCCCTCCCGTTCCGAAGCGAAGTCCGTGCCGTTGTCAACCGTGGGCCCATGCTTGGAAGAACTGTCAAAAATGCCGCATGGAGGTATACGGAATGGGACAACGGTGAGAGGGGAAATGAACTCTACGACCAGGTGAATGATCCTGTGGAATACATCAACCTGGCCGACGACAAGGATTATACTGAAGTTGTGCAGGAGATGAGGGAATTGCTGTACGCGGAATAGGAGTGGTGCCTGCCGGCAGCTGAAACAGGTCATTTTAAGGCTGGCTTCCTGGCTACTGACCAGGAATGCCCGGGGACACTGCTTCAGGCTGGGAACAAACCAAAAAGATGAAGATGAAAATAACAGGAATGATCTTATGTTTCGTACTGCTGATGAGCTGCTCATCAAGACAGACTCCGGGTGCGGATGCAGACGCCGCTTGTGGCTACGATTCATTGATGACCTTTACGAAGAACAAAGCCCTGGAGGTGGTGGAATCAGGTTTCAGCGCTGGAGAGGGATACGGTGAGGTCTGGATACGCGATTACAACACCTTCATCGAGTTGTCAGCCGAGGTATTTGATCCTGAACTTCTAAAAGAGCAGCTCCTCGTCTTTTTCCGTTTCCAGGGGGAGGATGGGAACATCATTGACGGATTCACTCCTGTGGAACAGGTGGGTGAGCTGGGGTATGATTACATCTATACCGACCTGGAACCGCGTTATGCGGGCCATAAGAACACCGTGGAGACCGACCAGGAAAGCTCACTGGTGCAGGCGGTCCTTAAGTACGTCCAAACCACGGGAGATTCTTCCATCATCTACACCATCGTCGACGGGATCAGCGTCGGTGTAAGGCTTGAAATGGCACTTACCTTTCTGATGGAGCACCGCTTCAATGAGACATACGGACTGATTTGGGGAGCGACTACGGCCGACTGGGGGGATGTGCAGCCGGAACATGATTGGGGCGTATACCTGACGGAAGACACCCATTATGCCATTGACATCTACGACAATGCCATGTTACTGGTGGCGATGGATAATTACCTGGAGCTGGTTCCTTCTGACAGGGAACAATGGCAGCCTGTAAGGAAAAAAA
>CAKZNC010000014.1 GCA_937129385.1 uncultured Bacteroidota bacterium | reverse complement strand
CCTTGAGGCAGGAAACTTTAATTTACATGCTATCGCTTATGATGACCAGGGTAATGCAGGTATTTCCGGGGATTTGAATATTAATATTTTTGGATACAGGACACCTGAAAACCCTGCACAAGTAAGGCCGGGAATTATGTACGGGTATTTTGAAGGAGATTGGTCAACCTTGCCTGATTTTGCTTTCTTATCTGAAAATAAAAAGGATACAGTCAACAATTTCATCATTGACAATCCCCTGTCACAAGATCATTTTGCTTTCCGCTTTTCCGGCTACATCGCGATCCGGGAAAAAGGTTCTTACAAGTTTTATACCAGCTCGGATGATGGAAGTCAGTTATATATAGGCAATCGCCTGGTGGTTGAAAATGATGGGGTTCACTCGGTGAGGGAACGAAGCGGATCTGTATTGCTTGACAGTGGATTGCATTATATCGAAGTGCGCATGTTCGATGCAGAGGGCCATGATTACCTGGCTGTGAATTATGAAGGTCCATGGATTCCAAAACAGGCAATTCCCGATTCTTTATTGTTCAGGACGTTGGGGTCTCCCCCTTCAGTTTCGATGAGTAATCCTCCTGACAACAGTCAGTTTAATGAAAATGAATCCATCCAGTTTCGGGCCAATGTTGCGGATCCGGATGATGATGTTTCCAGGATTGAATTTTACAGTGGCAATACGCGGATCGGAACGTTAACAGATCCTGCATCATCGCTTCCCCTCAGTAATCTGGCCCCGGGAATGCATGCTGTTTATGCCAGGGCATTTGACCTGGGTGGATCAGTCGTATGTTCGGATACAATCTTGATCAGTATTAATGGTGCGCCGAAAATATCCTTTATATCCCCTGAAGATATATCTGAGTATTATTCAAATGATACCATCGTCATTCAACTTGAAGTTCAGGATGAAAACACAGAGAGCGTAGAAATCTATGTCAATGAAAAATTAACTTATTCCCTTACAGAGGCGCCCTGGATGGTCGAGCTGACAGGTCTTAGAATCGGGTTATACTATCTGAAGGCAACTGCATTGGATGCTGGCGGATTGAAATCAACTGCCAGGATCAGTTTCACTGTTCTCAATTCACCACCCACAGTATCCATCTCTAAACCAGAACCAGGTTCAGAATTTGAATACGGGGAAACGATACTTTTCAAAGCTGTTGTATCAGATCCGGATGATAACCTTTACAAAGTGGCTTTTTATGACGGAGAAAATCAACTGGGGGAAAATACGAATATCTTCTTTGAAACTGAAGTCAGGAACCTCACTGTGGGCGAGTACTCGGTCGTAGCCAAAGCTTTCGACAAGGAAGGTGCAGTGGGTACATCTGAACCTATAGGTCTTACTGTATCATACCCACTTGGAGCGGAGCCGAATTTTTTGAGGGAACGCTTTAATATGTTCCCGAATCCACTTTCAGAAGGTAATCTCACTATCTTGATACCTTCCCATGATAGGTCTCCCGTGGAATCACATCTGCGTATTTGTGATATTACTGGCAAGTTGATCTACCATGAAACAATGAAACATATGCCATCAGTCACCCGGATACCCCTCGATGTTTTTCCGTGTAAAGGGATTTATTTTGTTGCACTGGATATCAATCACGATACATGGAGAAAGAAGATCATTATCAAATAAAACCCTTATTCCACTAATAATGAAATATTTAAATCGCCTTAAAATGAATAACATACTGGTAATAATCGCCCTTGGAATCGGAACCATAAATGCGTATTCACAACTTGACACTGAAACCCGGTTCCCTTCCCAACCCTGGAAGATGCATCACATTGACCGGCAATTCTATAACCACAATTCAATTAGTCCCGGAGACATCAATGGTGATGGTTTTGATGATTACCTGGTCATTCATGAGGGGCCTGATAAGGTGACCATCATATTTCACCCTGGAGTAAACAGCAAACTTTATTCTGAATGGGAAAAGATTGTCATTTCCGAAGGAAACAATGTGGAATATGCGTATTTCGGAGACTTTAACGGTGACAATAATTTAGATATTGCATATGCCAATGGCAGTAAAGCGGATATCAACATCATCTGGGGACCCGATCAGAAAGATGCAAAGGATCCATCAAAATGGATAGATGCCGGTGCCATACCTTCCTCTGCCAACCAGGGGCATTATGTGTTCCTGGAAACAAAGGATATCAATGAAGACGGGGCCATTGATATCGTTACCGGAGGCCGAAGGCACAAATCAGGAAAATTAAACGGCCTGATCTGGTATGAATCCCCGAAGGACAGGAAAGACAGGGAGGATTTGTCCAGGTGGCAGATGCATTCCATTGATGCTGATCTGTTGAGCGGACATAGCTTCGTATTCACTGACCTGGACCTTGATGGGGACGACGATATAGTTGTTGGAAATGCCGACTGGGATACGCCAGATCACGAAGAGAAAATCGTCTGGTACGAAAACCCGGGGCCGAATACCAAAGCCATCGGTGATCCATGGGAAGAGCACATGGTCTTCAAGAACCAAATGTTCTTTGCCAAACCCCAGATCGGCGTGGGTGATATGAACCAGGATGGCAAACCTGACCTGATGGCACAAACCGATAACTATATTTTCTATTTTGAACAACAGGATAATGCCGACAGCTGGAAGCGAATGAAAATCAATAAGCCTGCGATCACAAGATGGGTCAACAGGCCCACAAAAATGGTTGATCTGAATGGTGACGGGAAAATGGATATTGTGGGTATGACCATTCATAATTACGGCTATACCCCACTCGGCATTGCATCTGTTTTCTGGATGGAATATAAAGGGGATGAACCAACCCCCGAGAACTGGGAAACGCACGTTATAAAATGGTCGGATGGTATCTTTTCGGGTTACCACTTTCAGGGAGAAAAATGGGACCATTGCCGTTTCGTGGACCTTGACCGTGATGGCGACCTGGATATCATCGCGAATTGTGAAGAATATTACGACGAAAACAGGAACACCCTCCTGGGTGTCGTTTGGTTTGAAAATCCAGAGGAATAAAACAGAAACAATATACTAAAGTTATGGGCAATAATTCAGGGCTACACTGCATTACTGGAATGAAAAGATATCTCATTGTATATAGTTTCATGTTAATAAGCTGGTCATCCTATTCGCAGGTTTTTAATTATGAAATCAAAGACCTTGAAGGGCAATATGAGTGTGATTGGATCGGAAACAGTTTCCCGGCATTGGATTTTGTGACTGGAAGTAAATCTTCGGATAACAACGCGTTCGGCTTCGAACATATGCCTTTTCAGATGCATACCATGTTTGTTTCAACGGATGGCACGGTGTTTACAAACGGACAGGATTCAGAGCGAAGTTTTCACGGAATAGCTATAAAGGACAGAAATATCCTGGTTAATTATACAAAAAATGCTTTTAATTCTGGTGGTTATTGCGTGGTTGCTGATGACACTTATGTCTACCTGGGGCAGAAAGATAAATCTTCAGGTAAATATGGCGTTACCAGGTACAATCGCTCCACAGGGGAATATGCCGGTTTCCCAGGTGGTGCCGGAACTGATAATGCCCTCATTGAGATAGGCACACAACCATCGGGAATCACCATTTTTAATAATCATTTGTTCGTGGCAGATCCGGGTGAAAGTAAAATGATAGTTTTTGACCTTGCCAATCTTTCACAAACGCCGGTGAAAAAATACAGCATCCAAAATCCAGGGCCAATTGTTGCAGACAAAAATGGTGTGATCTGGGTACAGGACACTGAGAATGCTAAAATTAATGCCTATCAAGATGGCCAGAAACTTCCACAGGAGATTATTCTGGAAAGCAAAATTGAAGCAATGGGAATGGCCGTTGACAATGAAAACAGGTTGATGTTATGTGACCGTGGAATCGATATGAATGTGAAGATATACGGCAAACTGGATAGTACACCCGAACTAATGGATGAAATTGGTATAAAAGGAGGCATCCTCTCTGGAGAAACCGGAAAAACCGGACACATGAAGCTCATTTATCCGGGTGCAGTCGGGGTTGATGCGCAGAATAATATCTATATTCTGCAGAACACATTTGATGGTCATGAAGCACCGCTCTTGCAGGTATTCTCTCCAGACAAAACCCTGCTTTGGGAAACAGCAGGATTGGAGTTCGTTACCGTTGCTGATGTTGATCCCCGTGATGAAACCATGCTGATCTCATCAAATAGCATCTATAAATATGATTACGACGGAGATATTGGAACATCATGGACCAGGGAGTCGGTTCTTGGTACAGATGAGACACATTCTACTTCGTTTATACGATATGTTGATAATAAACGATTAATGTTTACGCTCAATACTTCCGGTAACGATCTGAAAGTGTATCGTCTAGATAACCACCGGGCTGAATTTTACACAACAATCGAGAATACCCGGGGTGTTGATATTGACCATGAAACCGGAACAGTATGGCCCACCCACCAAAGCAGTCCCATTGAGAAATACGATTTATCAGGATTTACGGCTGATGGATTGCCGGTTTGGGGTGCCTCTGAAAAAATTCAACTACCGGAGCCCTTTAATGATGTGCGCAGGATCATGTATGATGAAGAAAATGATGACATGTACCTTGTTGGCTATACCGATCTCTATCCGTACGATGAGGATTTTGGTTCAACAGAGGGATACTGGAAGAAAGCCGGAAGATACATAGCGAAATACAGCCAGTGGTCTGCCGACAGGACACTGGAGTGGGGATTTCATACTCCCTGGTGTGATGGCTGTGACCGCGAAGTGGCACAGTCGGTCGAAGAAGAAGGAGATTTTATTTTTATTGTTGTTGGCAGTAAATCCAAAACTTCAGACCTGCGCAGACGCCCCATCATTTTTATCTACAGAAAAAGCAATGGTGAACTGGTAGGTACGATGCAACCCGGGGGAAATGTAAATGACCGGGCGATGGTGGATATGACGCACAGTATGAATGTATACAAGCGCGACAACGGCGAATATATCATCATCATGGAAGATTGTGCTTATGCAAAGAATATTGTGTTCCGTTGGCAGCCCCTGAGATGGGATGTACAGCTCATGGATTTTGCGTCAGACACCCTTTTTACCTATGATAACATCTCAATCGAGCCGGAAGTTATTGCAGATACGGTATCCATTCTAAAGGTAGAATTATATGCCAATGATCAACTGATGGGAACATCCACCAAGTCACCCTACATATTCCCGGTTTCGGACACAAGTCTTGGATACACAACTTTACAGGTAAAATTAGTTGCTTCAAATGGTGCCTATAAATGGTCCAATAAACAATATGTTATCATCAGTAACGGCAATCCTGAGGTTAAGATTACAGGTCCTGCTGCAGACACTACTATAAATATTAATGACGTAATAAAATTAGCAGCAAACTCAACAGACTATGATGGTATTGTGGATTCTGTCGAATTCTATGCGGGAGATGAACTCCTGGGCACAACAAAAACATTGCCATACGAGATCAGTTGGGAGTTTGGTGATGCTGGTAGATACAGCATTATTGCAAAGGCATATGACGACAGTAGCCGGGTAGGTATGTCTGATACGTCTGAGGTAACTGTTTACGGTTACATGGAGGCCGATCTCCCGGGAAAGACTGGTGAGGGTTTGATATATGCATACTATGAAGGAAGCTGGCAATCGCTACCTGATCTTTCCCAACAGGAAATAAAAAAAAAGGATACTGTGCCAAACTTTGACATCAGCTGTAAATTGAGGAATGATCAGTTTGCTTTTTTTTTTAGTGGGTATATCACCATCCCTGAGAAGGGAAAATACACTTTTTTTACTGCGTCCGATGACGGAAGCCAGCTTTATATAGATGACCGGTTGATTGTGGACAATGACGGGATTCATGGAATCCAGGAAAAAACTGGAGCTATACTCCTGGATTCCGGTTTGCATAGAATAGATGTGTCCATGTTTGAATATTTGGGATCAGAGGAATTGGTCGTCAAATATGAAGGTCCGGATATTTCAAAACAACCCATACCTGATGAAGTGTTATTCCGAAGCCTTGGCTCTCCACCATTGGTTTCAATTGTCAATCCTGAACATGATACAGTGTTCAACCTCCGTGATCCCATCCGCTTCAAAGCCGCCATATATGATGAAGACAGTGATGTCTCAAAAATTGAGTTTTATACTGGTGATTACATGTTAGGGTATATAAACGACACTTCCATGGTTTTTGAATTCAAGGGACTTGCTTCGGGCAATCATCAGATTGTGGCTAAAGCTTATGATCTCGGAGGTGCCATGGCATTGTCAGATACATTGAACATCTTTATTAACAGTGCTCCGAAAATCACCATAAACTCACCGGAAGATAAAACTGAATACACAACTGCTGATACCATACTTATTCTTTTCAGTATTGAAGATGTAAACCTTCAAAAAGCTGATCTCTATCTTAATGGCAAACTGCTCAATTCTTTTCAGAATGAACCTTTTTCTAAGGAAATAAGCAGTCTTGCAGTTGGCAGGCAATTCATAAAGATCACTGCAATAGACAGTTTCGGCCTGGAGACAACTGAAGATATTGAAATAATGATTACAAATTCATTGCCTGAAATTTCCATTATCAATCCCGATGAAGGAGCCGTCTTTGAGATGGGAGAAGAAATTATTTTTAAAGCAGCTGTCACAGACCTGGATAACGATGTATATAAAGTGGCCTTTTACACCTTGCAAGGACAGCTCGGCGGCAATGCAAACATTTTTTACGAAACAACTGTAAATAATCTTTCCGTGGGTGACTATGCAATTACAGCCAAGGCCTTTGATAAAGCTGGTGGGATCGCCGAATCCGACAGCCTTCACATTTCAGTAATCAACCCTGTTTTTACTCATCAAAATGTCACCTTTGGAAGTACCATCCTATATCCTAATCCTGCAGGTTTTACTGATGTTAGGATACAGATTGAAGATGCTATCAATAGTGTATACAGCAAATCCGGGAGGAAAATCCGGATTAGTGTGATAAATTCAGAAGGCAAAATGCTCTACAATCGCACTCTAAACGATTTAAGCGAGGAAATCAGGTTGGAAAAGGAAATTTTTAAAAAAAGAGGCCTTTATATTATTAGAATTGGTGATGATGGACATTATACCACAAAAAAACTAGTCATACAATAACCAGGAAAACATGAGTATAAATCAAACATCACAAGGTTTATGGAAAAAGTGCAATATCTTCTTCCCCAAGGCTGGAAGAGGTGGTAGCCTGGTCTTTTTAATTCTTCTGGTCTTGATAGGTTTCTCATGTCAATCAGCATATACTCAATACAAGCATGTCCTCCCTCTCGTTAATTACGATCTGACTACTTTCGAAGGCAGGGCCAACCTTATAATCGAATCTGTTGCAGAATATGGTATGCAACATGGCGTATGGACTGGTGAAAAAAATGGCGCTTATCCTGCCATGGCAATGTTTGAAACAGGTCATATTGAAGAGGGAAGACATTTTGCCAGGGAACAGTTAAAAGGATCTGGAGCAATGTTCAGGGAATTTGGCAACATGATCCTGTATATGAAGTATCAACACCTATATGACCAAGATCTCAGAGACCTGGTTAAGGATGATCAGCTGTACCATTCTGTACTTTATTCTTCCACTGAGGCAGGGAATTTACCAGGTGCTACTGAAAATCACAAATTGATGTATGCAGCTGCTAATTACCTTGGGGGACTGGCATGGCCTGAGGATTATCCTGAACTTTGGTACAAAGCGGGATAACACTATCTGATTAATTGGTTCGATAAGGTTACCTCTTCCGGCTATTGGGAAGAAGATTCGCCTACCTATTTTGTGCACCATATCGGCCCAATACTCTCAGTACTTGAATTTGCACCCGATGCTTCGGAAATGAAACGAAGAGCAACCATGGCCTTTGAATGGTATATGGCAGGCGTTGCAGCCGAATATCTTCATGGATATTGGATTACTCCCTCAGCCCGGGATTACGTGCCAGTGCATGGAATGCATCTTTCTGAGGAGTCCCTTGCCACACTGTGGCTATATTTCGGAGATACCGGGAACAGGATTCCGCACCCCCACCCTACTTCCGGCCATGAAGCCTTCAGGCACTGGTATTGTGCTATTCATATGGCGACTTCGGATTACCGACTTCCCGAAGCATTTGTGAACATCGCAAGGGACAGGGTTCAACCTTATGTGTTTAAGGAGTTTTTCGACAAAAACCCAATGAATCCGGCAGAATACGGATTTATAAACAAAAATTATGGTTTAACCTCCATGGTGAGTGAATCAGGAAATCCTCCTCCCGATATGACCAGATGGAAGTTACAATGGGTGCCGGTTGAAGCTGAATCTGAACCAAGCGTGTTTTTCATGAAACATCCCATGCCGAATGAAGACGGCGGTTGGAAAAACTGGGAAGGTGCATCTCCATACGAACAGGTTTATCAGCATGAAGGCACGCTCATTTCCATGTACAAAATTCCGGGAACAGATACCCATCCGTTTATCGATGGTCCGTTGGATACTACCTTATTTGAGCTTATAATAAATAGGGACAACTGGTGGTTTCTTCATGCAGGTAAAATGCTGTTTGCTCTTTATGCAGAAAACGGTTTGCGATTGACTGGTGAAGAACGAATAGCATATGATCATTTTGGTACCACTGCACTGACTGGAGTTATTAGGAGCGATGGAAACAAAAACATTCTCATTGTGGAAACGGCGCTGCAGGAAGATTTTGAAGGCGCTGATGCAAGGGAAGAATTAGATCATTTTGCAGAAGTAGTATTAAACAACCCCGTCTGCCCGATCTTATTCACAAGCGGGGCTTCATATGCCACCAACGCAAAAGAGCTGTGAGTTAATACAACAAGAAGACTGGCAACGGTCGCGATCCCAACTGCAATTCTATTCATAGATACCCTCGCGCACCCTTGAATCCCGCA
>CAKZNC010000013.1 GCA_937129385.1 uncultured Bacteroidota bacterium | reverse complement strand
ATATGGACAAGGAGCAGTATTATGCTGAAGACATCGAGCCATCCGAGCGCCCGATCAATCAGCACTGGTCCTGGGACCGAATCCTTCGCTCGCCGTTCATCAAGCAGGCAGATGTGCTCCAGGGGCTCTATCTCTTCGAAGATGAATACGACCGGGAGGTCCTACGCCGGAACTTCGAGTTTTATGAACCGCGCACCGTGCATGAGTCATCACTTTCGCCATGTATCCATTCCATCCTGGCCAGCAAGATCGGGGAGACAAAGCAGGCGTATGAACTCTATTTGCGAACTTCGAGGCTTGACCTGGATGATTACAACAGGGAGGTGGCCGAGGGACTCCATATCACCAGCATGGGAGGGACATGGATGTCGGTGGTATACGGATTTGTCGGATTCAGGGTCAAGGACGACCGGCTGCACCTGGATCCCGGGCTTCCCGGCAACTGGAAGTCACTCTCTTTTAAAGTGATTTTCAGGGAAAATTACCTGAAGATACTCATCAGGAGCAACATAATACAGATCGACAATGAAAATGGTCCGGAACTGACCCTGGTGGTGAATGGTGAAGAGAAGGTTCTGGCGGAGGGAAAGACACTTGAAGCGCCATACAACCAGGAGGTATCGACGTAAATTCTCCCGGGTCCTTCCGGGAAATCTTTATCCGGCGATTACCTGTCATACCCGACATCTTCCATGCGGAGGTTTTCGGTGATATGGATCACATTGAATCCCAGGCTTGCTGCCGATTTGATATTGTGAATATTGTCATCCAGGAACAGGGTCTCCCGGGCGATTATGCCAGCTTCGGACAATACATGTGTAAAGGCCTGCTCGTCGGGTTTGTGTTGTCCGGTCTCATGGGAGTAGAAACATTTGACAAACACCTCTGAGAGCTGAAAACCGGCTGTTTCCTCAAACATCTTCCGGAATTTTTCTATGTGCAGTTCACTGGTGTTACTGAGGATATAAAGGTTATAATCGTCTGCCAGGGACTTGAGTAACCGGGTTCTTTTTTCAGGGACTTTGCTCAGCATATTGCACCAGGCCTGGTCAAAATCCTCGTTGCTGAAATCTACTCCTGCGTGCTTTCTGATCACATCGCGGAATTCGGGGGTTGAGAGCTTCCCGGTCTCGTAACGATAAAAGATATCGGTATACATATTCTCCGGGTAGGTGAGCAATTCTTTCGGGAATCCCATTTCCAGGAAAGCTTCCATTGTCCCGTTGACGTTCAGGTCAAGGATCACCCCTCCAAGATCGAACAGGATATTTTTGAGTGATGGATTGTTACTCATTTTCTTGTATATTCGTTTGGGTAAAGATAGGTTTTTGAGTTAAGAGTTAAAGGTTAAGAGTGGAGAGTAGAGGGAAAGGCCGAAATAAAAGTATAGTATGAAAAGAGTAGCAATTATTGGTGGATCGGGTTTTGAGGATCCGGATCTGTTGAAGGACCCGGATCCGGTATTATTGAATACTCCTTACGGGGAGCCGAGTTCTGATTTTCTCACGGGGAAGATCAACGGTGTGGAGGTGGTTCTTATATCCCGGCACGGAAAGAATCACACCATCACTCCCTCGCAGGTAAACAACCGGGCCAACATTTTCAGCATCCGGGAGCTGGAGTGCTCCCACATTATTGCCACCACCGCCTGTGGCAGTCTGAACGAGGCGATCAGTCCGGGTGACCTGGTATTCCCGGATCAGTTTATTGATTTCACACGTTTCAGGCCCAACACATTTTACGGGGAGTTCAACCCGGGAGAATTGCAGCATACCCCCATGGCAGAACCATTCGATGCCGATATGCGGCACCTGATGATCGAAGAGAGCAAGGTCATGGGGCTGACAGCCCATGGTTCAGGTACAGTCATCACAATAGAAGGACCGCGATTTTCGACACGTGCGGAATCCAGGATGTTCAGGACGTGGGGGGCAGACATTGTCAACATGTCCACCGCCCCGGAGGCGATCCTTGCCAACGAGGCAGGCATTCCATATACCGCCATTGCCATGAGCACCGATTACGACAGCTGGAAGGAGGATGAAAAGCCGGTGACCTGGGAGGCGGTGATCAGCACATTCCGAAAAAATGTGGGCAATGTGATTGATTTGATTGAACGGTCCCTCCCGAAGATCTAATCAGCTTTTACCCAGGTGGTGGTTGTCGTATAGGTATTCGAGTCCTCGTCTGTGAAGGTTTCGATATATGAAAGCTGATTTTTGGTCAGCACCTCGATGTTTCCTGTAGAGGCTGTGTCTTCTCCATCAGGATCCATGATCAGCTGATCCTCACCGATCAGTTCCCATGTTCCGGTGGAGGGGGTTTCCGAGAGAGGCGAAGCGAGTATATAAACTCCCCCGTCCTGGAATTCCAGTGTTGCATCGGTGAGAAAGGCCTTTGCAAATGCTACCAGTGACTGCACATTTTCATCCTCACTGTCGGTGGTGAAATCTTCAAACGTCCAGAGGTGATCCATCAGCAGTGATTGCGGGTCACCCGCACATCCGGGAGTCAACAGGATAAATGCTCCCAGGATCAATCCCATAGGTAAATAGCGTAATTTTTTCATGATGTTTTGATTTTAATGAAGCGGGGTTGGTTTTTTCCATGTAAAAAGAATGATTAAATTCACGGGTTCCTCTTACAATTCCTATAAAGATATGAAAAGAATACAAACAACGACAGTCATGGTGATGCTTTTGATCACCCTGAACAGTTTTGCTCAAACGGCCGATAGCCTCCGATTGAAAGATATGGTAACCACCCTCGCATCAGATGATTTCATGGGGCGGGGATTTGGCAGTGAAGGGGGCCGGCTTGCAGCAGCTTATATCCGGGACCAGTTTTCAGCAGCAGGGATCGCTCCATTTGGCGATGATTACTTTCAGTCTTTCACACACAGGATGAGTGTGGTAAATATCACCGGCTACAATATTGTGGCAACGATACCGGGCAATGATCCCGAGCTGGCAAACGAATACATTGTTCTTGGTGCGCACTATGATCACCTGGGCTGGGAAGCGACCAGTGGCGATACCATCATCTATAACGGTGCGGACGACAATGCTTCCGGGGTGGCATCAATCATCGAGATCGGCAGGATTCTCCAGGCGAACCGGGACCAGTTGGGCAGGAGTGTCATCCTGGTGGCTTTTGATGGTGAAGAGAGCGGACTGATCGGTTCGGGCGCATTTGTTGATCAATACATCAAAGATGAGGGGGCGCCTCTTGACCAGTCTTCGGTTGTGGCCATGTTTTCGCTGGACATGGTAGGTATGTATGATGAACACGGCGGGGTGGATCTGCAGGGCGTTAAGTTTCTTGAAGATCATGAATCCTTGCTTGCCGATGCCATCAGCAGATCACCGGTGGAGATCACGAAATCGGATGAGCGCATTCCCAACAGGACAGACACTGCACCGTTCGGCAGGATCGGTATTCCATCCATCCATGTGTTTACCGGACTAGAATCCCCATATCATAAGCCTGAGGATGACAGCGAGCTGCTGGATTATCAGGGCATGGCGGCCGTGGTGGATTTTATGAGCGCCCTTACCACTGAGATCTCGGTGGCAGCGGAGGTACAACATTCAAACCAGATGGAGAAAATTTCTGAGCGCGGACCCTCCCGGATCTTCAACCCGGCAGTGACCATAGGGCTGGGAAGCACCCATCACGATTACACCAATAGTTTCTTTGAAGCCAAGAGTGTATTTGCGAGTACCGTCGGGTTGTCTTTCCAGACACGCCTGGCGGAGTGGATTTCTGTTCAGCCGGAGGTCCTTTACCAGTGGAGCGGGAGCAAGGTGGAAGGTGGTAAGCTCAAAACACATGCAGTGACAGTTCCTCTGAGCCTGCTATTCACGACACCTGATGAATCGGGAATGGGGGTACGTTCATACTTCCAGGCAGGTGGGTATTACAGTTACGCATTTGCCGGAAATGAGAATGGTACTGCCCTTGATTTTGTGAATGATTACAGTGATCAGGATTATGGTTTTGTATTCGGAATCGGAACTGAGATCATGAATGTACGCTTTGGGTATGTCTACCAGTTCAGTATAACTGATTTTACACTTGAGAACAATGTTTTGCCCGCTGATCAGTATGATGTGAAATTGCGCGGATCCTATGCCAGGATTGCAGTGGTTTTTTAACCAGGGGCGCTTGAGCTGGTCATCGGTGAAATCCACCTTGGGATTAAGAGGTGAGAAAGCGACATGAAATTGAGCATTGAGGCCGAGAATTCAGGGCGTTGTCACATTAACAGGATAGAGGACCGACAAGGTATGCGGGTTTCCAACTTTAGCTGTTGAAAAATAACACCATGGAATATGCACCAGAAATCATTGCACGCAGATTCCTGAACCGAACCAACCGGCATCTTTTTCTGACCGGCAGGGCCGGGACCGGGAAGACAACGTTCCTGCGGGCGATCGTTGGGGAGACGCATAAAAAGGCTGTGATAGCAGCCCCCACCGGTGTGGCGGCGATCAATGCCGGCGGAGTGACGCTTCATTCCCTGTTCCAGCTTCCCTTCGGTAGTTATGTCCCATCAGATGCATACCAATTTGGAGATCTTCCCGGGAGTGAGATGTATACGCCGCGCTCCCTGATGAGAAAGATCAGGATGCATGGCAGCAAGCGAAGACTGATCCAGGAAATTGAACTGCTGATCATTGATGAGGTGAGCATGCTGCGAGCAGACATCCTGGATGCCATCGACAGGGTGATGCGATCGGTACGCCGTCAGGGCCAGGTGCCATTTGGAGGGGTCCAGGTCCTTTTTATCGGCGACCTTTTACAGCTGCCACCAGTAGTGAAGGACGGGGAGTGGCAGATATTGAAGGAGTTCTACAATAGCATCCATTTTTTTGAAGCCCATGCACTGAAGGAGCAGCCTCCCCTTTACATCGAGCTGGAGAAGATCTACCGGCAGAGTGATCCGGTCTTTATAAGATTGCTGAATCATTTCCGGGATCACCAGGTGACCGACGAGGATGTCAAAGTATTGAACAGCCATTATCAACCGGGGTTTACGCCTGGGAATGCCGATGGGTCCATCTACCTCACCACCCACAACCACATTGCTGACAACATCAACAGGCAGGCGCTTGAAAGGCTGGATGGAAAGTCCTATTCATATGAGGCGGAGATCGATAAAGAATTCAGGGAGCAGCAATTTCCTGTTGATCAGGTACTGGAACTGAAGGAGGGGGCCCAGGTGATGTTCATCAAGAACGACACATCAGGGTACAGACAGTTCTTCAATGGCAAGATCGGAACCGTCACAGCACTGGGGCCGGAGGAGGTGGAGGTGAGTTTCACAGACGGGAGCGACCCGGTGGTGGTTGAAAAGCATACCTGGTTCAATAAGAAATACAAGCTGAATAAAGTGGACAATGAGATCAGGGAGGAGATTGCAGGATCATTTACGCACTATCCGCTCAAGCTGGCGTGGGCCGTTACCATTCACAAGAGCCAGGGACTCACGTTCGAAAAAGCGATCATTGATGTGGAGCGGGCGTTTGCCCCGGGCCAGGTGTATGTTGCGCTGTCAAGGCTTACTTCCCTGGACGGACTGGTGTTGACCTCACCGGTACCGGTATCCGGTTTTATCCGGGATACGGAGATCTCGGCTTTTGCAGCAACACGACCCGGGAAGCAGGAGATCGACGGTATTCTTGAACGGGAAACCCACCTGTATATACGTAACAAGCTGTTACAGTTTTTTAATTTCGGAGACCTGGCTGAAGCATTCAGCATACACCTTCGCAGTTATACAAAGGACGAAAAGCGTTCTGCCAGGCAGCGGTACAAGGCAAGGATGACAGAGATCGAGTCGATGGTGCAGCCGGAGATATCGGTGGCTGCAAAGTTCAGCAATGAGGTCAACGGGCTCACGCGGAACCCGGATGCAGGGTATCTTCAGATTCTGCAAAACAGGCTGGAGGCTGCACTGGGCTATTTTGAGCCTCGTTTGAAGGCTATTTCCGGTGAGATAACCGCGGTGATGAAGGAGCTGGAAGATGCGGTGGGCGTAAAACAGTTTACCAGGGAGCTGGAGGAGCTGGAAGGGGTGTTTTTTTCAAAGCTCCAGGCGCTGCGGAAGTCGGTCGACCTGGTGGCATCGATCCGTAAGAACGAGGAGCTTCTCAAGAAGGAATATGTGAGCAGGGAGGAGCAGGAGATGCGGAGCAAGACGGCAGAGGTAACGGGAAAGAAGAAAAAGGGGAGTAAAAAGGGGAAAGCGAAGAAAAGTAAGGGAAGTTCGAAGAAAGGTGATTCGGCACTGCGGAGTTTTGAAATGTTCAGGGGCGGGAAATCGGTGGAGGAGATCGCGAAAGAGAGGGAGTTAAAAACCGGTACTGTGATGAATCACCTGGCGGAATTTGTCAGGAAGGGTGAGGTTGAACTCGAGGAGGTGCTTGACGAGGAAAAGGTCGGGGAGATAAGGGAGGCGCTATCGGAGCATTACAAGGATTCGATCTCACCTGTGAAGCGGGCCCTGGGTCCGGGTTATTCCTACGATGAGATCCGGCTCGTGTTGGCGGGCAGCGGTTCTGGGGGAGGTCTGGACGAAACGAATTGAACGCTTACAATAATGATTATTATGTTAAACAGAATGTTTTTTTCCGGATTTTTGGCTGCCTGTTTTTCATTTCAAGTGATGTCACAGGAGCAGCAGCGGCCCAACATTATTTTCATTCTCACGGATGATCAGCGGTGGGATGCAATGGGATATGCCGGAAATAAGATTATTCACACACCGAACATGGACGAGCTGGCGGCACAGGGATGTTATTTTGCCAACAGTTTTGTGACCACTCCTATCTGTGCGGCAAGCCGGGCATCGATCATGACGGGAATGTACGAGCGGAGTCATGGTTTCACTTTCGGGACGGCTCCCCTTGCCCGGGAGTTTGCTGAGATCTCCTATCCGGCATTGCTGAAGGAGCAGGGATATCACAACGGATTCATCGGAAAGTTCGGGATGAACTATGCGGAGAAGTTTGATACAACACTTTTCGAGGTTTTCAGGCGACCCGGAGAGCAATTCTGGGCGACCACCTATTTCAGGCTGAACGAGGATCACACCTGGTTCCGGCACCTCACCGAAGAGATCGGGGATCTTTCTTCCGATTTTATTGACACCTATCATGACCAGGGACCCTTCTGCCTGTCGGTCAGTTTTCACGCACCACACGCCGAGGACCAGGATCCGCGGCAGTATATATATCCGCTTGATATGGAAGAGCTGTACCAGGATGTGACGATCCCGCCCCCTTTATTGTACGATGAGCAATATTATAATTCGCTCCCGGAGTATGTGCGGACCGGGTTGAACAAGGTGCGATGGTACTGGCGTTTTGCCAGTCCGGAGATGTACCAGGAGAAGGTAAAGGGGTATTACAGGATGATCAGCGGGATCGATAAGCAGCTTGGCAGGTTGAGGAACCAGCTGGAGGAGCTGGGCATTGCAGACAATACTGTGATTATTTTCATGGGCGACAACGGGTATTTCCTCGGGGAGCGACGGTTGGCCGGGAAATGGCTGATGTATGATAATTCACTGCGTGTGCCGTTTATCGTGTATGATCCCCGGTCGGGTCACAAAGATACGGATATCATGGCCCTGAACATTGATGTGGCACCTACGATCCTGGACTATGCGGGGATTGAGATCCCGGACCAGATGCAGGGAAAGAGTGTAAGGCCGGTGGTTGAGGCTGATAGCTGGGACCGGGAGTTGCGGGATCATTTTCTTTGTGAGCACCTGTTCGACCACGACCGTATCCCGAAGAGTGAGGGGATCCGCACCACGCGGTTCAAGTATTTCAGGTACATTGATGATCCGGGGCACGAGGAGTTGTATGACCTTTTGGAGGACCCGCTGGAGGTGAATAACCTGGTGGGGAAACCGGTATATGGACGGGTGCTGTCAGACATGCGGGAGAGGCTGGAGGCTGACATGGATCTGTATACGCAGGTACGGCAGTGATCATCTTTTGTTCGCCGGCCATTAAACTGAATCGTCCCTGGATTGTTTTAACTGGAGAATGACCTTATAAAACACGTAGCTATGAAAAAGACAATTGGAATTTTCGCATCACTGTTGATGATGTTCGCTGTGCATGCACAGGAAGGTAAATTCGTGAAAGTCCTCGACGGGTTCCGTTTCACCGAAGGACCTGCCATGGATGCCGAAGGAAATCTCTACTTCACTGAAATACCTGAATCCCTGATTCATATGTATACACCAGGGGGGGAGTTAAGTGTTTACCTCGAGAATACAGGTGGTGCAAATGGGTTGTATTTTGATGAGGAGGGAAGGCTCGTAGCATGTGCCGGTGGGGACCGTGAGATTGCCAGGTATGACAGTGAAGGGAAAAGGAGCGTGCTGTTGGATGAGTTTGAAGGAAAGAAACTGAACAGTCCGAACGACCTCTGGATCGATCCTGCCGGAGGGATTTATTTTACAGATCCCCGCTATGGGAGTGAGGAGAACCTGGAACTGGACGGCATGCATGTCTATTATTTCCATCCCGAAAAAAAGAAGGTCATTCAGGTCATCGATGACATGAAAAAGCCCAATGGGATCATTGGTACTCCTGATGGGAAAACGCTTTACGTGGTGGACAATGGTGCACGTGAATTTTTCCGCTATACAATCAGGAGGCCCGGGAAGCTTACCGACAAAAACCTGCTGTATGAAGACGGGACTGACGGGATGTCGATCGATGACCAGGGCAACATTTACATTACCGCCAGCAATGCACTCCTTAAATACAATCCCCGGGCCGGTACCTTCAGGAGGATGCCACTGGAAGTGAATCCCACCAATGTTTTGTGGAACGAAGGTGTGTTATGGGTCACCTGTCATGAGGGAGAGATCTGGAAAAGCGGAGAGTAGCCGCAGCTCTTCTTTTCACAAGTATATAATTTAGTTATAGTATTAATTTACAATATGTTATAAATTTCGTTTTTTCTACAGGTGCGTTATTCGTCCTCCTTCGTCGTCCTCATGAGCTCCACTGCGTTCCGGTTGTTGCCTCGCAGAATATTATAGATAGCAAGGTGCTCGGCGAACCGAACGCAGTGAGCTCACGAACCGGAACGCAGTGGAGCTCGACGCAGTCAATACCGCTTAAAATGCTCGAAGATGAAGGATTCATATCGGCATATTTTTTCACTCTTCCCCGAATCAGTCTGATTCTGCTTGTATTGCCAAATTTTTTATATTTACTCAACACAAATCCCCGGCAATATGAAAAACAGATTTTTTCTCCTGTTGATCCCTGTTATTCTGATCACTTCCTGTAACTCTTCAACCAACCATGCCGAATTGCTGGCATCAGGGGTAAATTCCGATACCGCATTCTTCGAAGCCATGCAGGAGAACCGGCAATGGCCCGGGTATCGTGGCTATTTTGCCAGTGGGTATATGAATGATGTGGAGCTGCCGGATAGTTTCGATGTGGAGTCGGGTTATAATATTGCATGGAATATTGAAGTGCCGGGGTTGGGGTTGTCCTGCCCGGTGATCTGGGATGATGCAGTATATATCACCACGGCGATCAGTGCAACGGGTGATTCGGGTTACCAGACCGGGATCTACGGAGACATTGCCCCGGTGGCTGATTCTTCGGAGCATACCTGGAAACTTTATTCAGTAAACAGAAAAAATGGCAAGATCAACTGGGAGCGAACCATGCACCAGGGCATTCCTGCCGTGAAACGTCACCCCAAGTCGTCCCATGCCAATACAACTGTGGCCACTGATGGGAAGCATATCGTTGTCTTTCTCGGTTCGGAGGGGCTGTATTGTTATAATGTGCGTGGTGACCTGCTCTGGGAACGTAATTTCGGACTGATCATGTCGGCCTGGAACCTGGTAGAATCGGCGGAGTGGGAGTTCTGCAGTTCGCCGGTAATATTCGAGGATAAGGTGATCATCCAGGCAGATGCCCTGAACCAGGCATTTGTGGCGGTGCTGGACCTGGAGACCGGGGAGACGGTCTGGCGGCAGGAGCGTAAAGAGATTCCCGGTTGGTGTACACCGAATATCTATTTTGACGGAGAAGCACCCAGGGTGGTGGTGAACGGCTACAAGCACCGGGGTGCCTACGATCTGTTTTCGGGCGAGGAGATATGGAAGATGGAGGGAGGTGGCGATATCCCGATTCCAACGCCGGTGGTGTGGAAGGACCTGGTCTTTTTCAACAGTGCCCATGGTAGGCATGCTCCCCTGATGGCTGTAAAGAACGATGCTGAAGGCAAGGTACGGTATCCGAAGAGTGATTCTACAGCTTCGGATGATTTTGCCTGGTTTTATGACCGGGGCGGGGCCTATATGTCCTCCGTACTGGTATACGACAGTTTGCTGTACAGGTTGCGATGGAACGGCAACTTGATCTGTCTGGATGCACGCAGTGGAGAGCTGATCTACGATGAGACGGTGTTTCCTTATAGTTTCATCGCCTCTCCGGTGGCTGCAGATGGCAGGATCTTCCTGGTGGCTGAAGAGGGAATGGTGTACATTGTCGGCGCCGGGCATGAATATGAACTCCTGGCGAAGATCCCACTCGGGGCAGTTTCCCTTGTGACACCCGGGATCGTTGAGGGACTGATCATC
>CAKZNC010000012.1 GCA_937129385.1 uncultured Bacteroidota bacterium | reverse complement strand
CTCCTCCATATCAGCGAGTCCGACCGGAACACTGAGACCTGCCGGATCATGCGGATCCGGGATGGTATCGGCCGACCAGTCCCTGTGGGCATCGATGGCCGCCAGCCAGAGGAAAAATGGTTTTCCGTCAGGACGCTCCTTCACCATGTTCAGCCAGTGTTTCTCTCCACCCGGACCAAAATTGGTGATCGTAAGTGTATCGAATGCACGTTTGGCGGCTTCCCCCATGTGCCACTTCCCGGAGGCGGCCGTGAAGTAGCCCGCCTCTTTCAACTGAAGGGGAAAGGGAGTCAGGTGTTCCGGAAGCGGGGTATGCAACTCTGCAGCCCCGGTATTGTGCGGGTACCTCCCCGAAATGATACTGGTACGGCTCGGACTGCAGCTGCTCGCGGTCAGGTAGACATTGTTGAACTTCAGCCCCTCACGCGCCAGTCGGTCGATGTTGGGAGTCATCACATCCGCATTCCCGTAACAGCCAAAATCATTCCAGCTGATGTCATCGGCAATGATGAATACGATATTCGGTTGCTCAGTTGAGGAGGTGGAGCAGGAAAACATGAGCAAAGCCAAGACGATGAGTGAGCACGTTCTGTTCAGCATAACATATCAATTATCGGGTGAAAAAACAGATTGAAAGATACAAAAAATCCACCAGATCCGCACCCCTCAGCTCCCCAGGTCCCGCACAAGCAGCTGGATATTCTGCACACCGCGCTGCTCCAGCAGGAGTGTCTTGTTGACCATCACCCTTCGGATTGTTTGATCATCAAAATAGCGGATGGTCACCAGCTCAAGTCCGGTCTCATAAGAGACTTTGAAATGCTGCTCCAGCTCATCCACCACCAGTCGAACCTTACGCTTGTCATTGTTCACTACCACCTGGTAGCTGACCGCCGTCGCCTGCTGAAGATTGATCTTCAGTCCGTGTTTATGCAGGATCCCGTAAATGATCTCCAGGTTATCCTCGGCGATGAATGAGAAATCGTGTGGGGAAATCCGGATCAGCACCTGGTCCATCTTGAAAATAAAGGAGGGTACCAGGCTTTCATATTCCAGGTTTCCGATGAGGGTCCCGGCTGCATCGGGATCCACGAACGACCTTACAAACAGGTTGATGTTCTTGTTCTGCAGCGGCTTGATGGTCTTTGGATGGATCACGCTGGTACCGTAATAGGCAAGTTCGATGGCATCAAGGTAAGAGATCTTCTCCAGCAGGATCGTATCATCAAAATATTTTGGATCGGCATTCAGGACACCCGGTACATCTTTCCAGATCGTCACATTCTCAGCTTTCAGGATATGTGCAAGGATTGATGCCGTGTAGTCCGAACCCTCCCTTCCCAGGGAAACCGTCATGTTGCTACTGTTTGAGGCCAGGAAACCCTGGGTCACCAGGAACCGTTCACCATTGAATGCAAAATTCAGGGTGGTCAGCTCCCTCGAAAGTTCCCAGTTGATCCGGCCCTCCCGGTAAGTGTCATCTGTTTTCAACGATTTCCGCACATCCAGCCACTTTGATTTCAGCCCGGCGTGGTTCAGGTAATGAGAGACAATTTTGGTGGAAAGGATCTCGCCAAAGCAGATGATCTGGTCATAATCAAAATCATAATTCAGCGACGGCTCCTCCGCCAACCGGTCTGCAAGACCCTCGAAAACCTCCTGTATATCAACGTATATCTTACTTCCCTTTTCGGGGATCAATCCTTCAATAATTTCCAGATGATACGCCTCCAGCAGCCTGAACTCCTCCTTTATCTGTTCCCCGTCACGGTTGAAATAATGCTCGATGATCCGCTCCAGCGCATTGGTGGTCTTCCCCATGGCAGAGATCACGATCACGATCTTTTCATCATATCGCTGCAGGATGTTCACGATGTTCCTGACCGCATTCGCGCTCTTCACGGATGCGCCACCAAATTTAAATACCAGCATGGGCGTAAGGGTTTTGCAGATTTACATGGCAAAATTAGCAATTATTTGAAGAGAACCCTGCAGGATGAAAGGATCATGAGATCTGCAGATCAATTGCTGCAAAAATCCGGGCATTTTAGGAGGTATGCCTTTCACATTAAACTTCAATGAATTTTTCCGGGAGCCGGATTTATCAGGGATCATGCCGGATAACAATACACGCTCGGGAGATATTTTCAGATGAAAATCCCATATTCCTGCAGCGCAATGCCATCCTAATCCCGGCCGCTCTCAGGATAGCTGACCTTTTGGAACCTCAGCCCAGTCATCATCTCGTAGGCCTCAGCTGTATCCAGCATCTCCAGGTCATCATCCTCGTACATCCAGGTGACATTAAAAAGATGATCATTGTCGGCCAGGAACCTGATCTTTTTCAATACCTCCATGATATACTTGGAGCTACTGGTATTGAACAATTCCAGGTTGAGTTTCAGGTCGGTCTTTTCGGCTGGATGCTTGATGTATTCATTCAGCCATGCAATCACAGGCTCAAAAAAATCATTGGCATTTTCAGGATTCGACCGGCCTTCAAAAAGCATGGTACCATCGTCAGCATCCAAAATGATCTTTGGTGTTTTGGGCGTTGCTTCTATTTCAAGTCTGTCCATGAAATTATCAATTAAATTTTTTATCAATTCCCGCTACCATGCCCCGCAAATAGTTAACAACAAGATAGTATTTTTATTCGGAATCAGAAACATCCGGCCGATATAAAATTTCCGTGGCATACATCTGTCAAATCTTTTTTAACAGACCAATGTTGATCCATGATGGTTCTGTTTGGGTAATATTTGGAATATTTCTAAATTAGCGACCTGTATTCCTGAACGGGTGGGGATGCAGTGATTTTTGATTTCTTTTGTACTCTAATTCAGCAATGGAATGTTTTCAGTAGGACTGTTTTCAACATACCTGCCATACGTGTTGCTCGCGATGTTCTACGGAGCATACGTGGGGGTACATTCCATTATGAAAATGGAAGAGGATACCGGCCTGGAGGATGACGCACAAAAATCCGAAGAGGTCTTCCATGAGACTTTTGCCGTGGAAGATGGTGTGGATGGCCGTGGAAACTTTCATTACGATCAGTACTTCCTCACCACCGAAAGCACTGAACCCCGGTCGGAACATTGCCTCACTGTTTCGGATCCCCCGTTTTTACCGGATCCGATCTACCGTTCGCCCTGGTATGCGCCCATCTTCTCACGTCCGCCTCCCGCGGCATGATCTGTTAATTCAAGGAAAGAAGTATCAAGTAACGGATTTCCCGGCCGGAATGTTTTTCCCGGACCGGTCAGTGCATCTTAATCAGATCATGCCATGAAAACTATATTTTCAACTGTGCTTTTCATTTTATCAACTTTATTTTCAATTACTTACGCGCAGCAAGTAATCATCCTGCGCGACAGCACCGAAGTTCCTGAATTGCAGCTGGAAGAGATCAGGGTTCAGGCCTCCAAGAGCAACCTGAGCCTGAAGAAAATGCCTGCATCGGTGACCCTCCTCTCTGCCAGGCGTATCAACGAAAACGAAGTGCAGTCTCTTACCGACCTCACCTCCCTTACGCCAGGTTTTTTTATGCCAGATTATGGATCGAGACTCACCTCCCCGGTCTATATCCGTGGCATCGGCTCCCGCATCAACAGTCCGTCTGTTGGCCTCTATGTCGACAATGTCCCCTACTATGAAAAGGCCTCCTACAATTTTGACTTTTTCGACATCGAGCGCATCGAAATTCTGAAAGGTCCGCAGGGAACCCTCTATGGAAGGAATGCCATGGGCGGCATTATCAACATTGTAACCAGCTCACCACTGGACACCCGGGGCACCCGCCTCGGCATCACCGCAGGAGCATTTGGGAAATATGAAGCCACTGCAGGGCACCATGGCGCCATCGGGGAGAATGCAGGATACTCCCTCTCTGCAAGTTATCGCCACCTCGATGGGTATCATACCAATAATTATACCGGTCGGCAAGTCGATCGCTCCAATTCAGCCGGGATGCGCAACAGGCTCGCCTGGAGACCCACCGTGAATCTAAAAATCGAGAATATCGCCTCCTTTGAGCTCAGCCGGGAAGGAGGCTACCCCTATGCCATGATCACAAATCCCGCGGACTTACCAGTAGAGATCAATTACAACCAGCCCAGCGGCTATGAGCGATCCATCTTCTCAGATGCCCTCATCGTGCAATACGAAGGCAGGGGTTTTGAACTTCAGTCCACCACCGCCTACCAGTACCTGGATGACCTGCAGGAGATCGACCAGGACTTTACCCCTGACTCGGCCTATTTCGTGGTACAGGACCAGGTCCACCACATGGTCTCCCAGGAATGGATCGCAAGGTCGAAGGCTGACAGCCGTATCAACTGGCTTTTCGGGGCTTATGGGTTTTACCAGGATCTTGACAAGCAGGTGGATGTGGATGTTTACGCGAGCAATATGAGACTCACAAAGATCTATGAGAACAGCGTCATGGGCGCCGCACTGTTCCACCAGTCCACCTTCAACGACCTTATTGTCGACGGACTCTCACTAACGGCCGGAATAAGGTTTGACGCAGAGCAGGATATCCTTGACTATCACTATGACCGCGCCGTCGGCGAAAATGTATCCAACATTACCGATACGATCTATCCATACCTCCGCTACATCGAGATCCTTCCCAAGATCGCCCTGAACTATGCAGTGGGCAACAGCAGTTTTTACGGTGTCATTGCAAAAGGGTACAAGACAGGCGGTTTTAATTCCACCTTCTACAGGGACGAGGACCTCTTCTACCTGCCCGAGCAGAGCTGGAACTACGAGATCGGAACGAAGATGGCCCTGTTCAACAACCATGTATACGCCGATATCTCACTGTTCTACATCGACTGGGTCAACCAACAGATCTACCAGCCCGCAATGTTCCCCGACGGATCCCTGGCCCCGGGCTCCAACCTGAAAAATGCCGGCAGATCGGTCAGCAAAGGGGGCGAGCTCACCATCAAAACAACAAAGGTCTCGGGCATCTCCCCGGTCTTCTCCTATGGCTACACACATGCCATTTTCACCGAGCACATGGCCGATGCAGAGACCGATTACTCCGGGAATTTCATCCCCTACATCCCAAAACATACGGTGACCCTTCAGCTGGGACGTAGCTTCCGCACCGATGGCACCGACATGCTGGACCGCATCCGCCTCAATGTGTTGTACCGCGGACAGGGTGAGATCTGGTGGAACGAGGAGAACACCTTCCGGACCGACTATTACAACCTGCTCGACCTGAAAGCCTCTTTTGAAAAAGCCGGCTTCTCCCTGGAATTCTGGGGGAAAAACCTGCTGGGAACAAATTATGAATCGTTCTACTTCCAGGCCATTGGCAACGAATATGTACAGCTGGGAAAACCCTTCCGTTTCGGCCTTAACCTTAACTATGAATTCTGATGACTGAGTCGAAAAACTGGAAAAAATTCCCCACCCTGTTCAGCCTGTACATCGCACAGTCTGTCCCCATGAGCTTCTTCTCTACCGTGGTCCCGGTGATCATGCGCCAGGAGAACTTCTCCCTGGAGGCCATCGGACTGCTTCAGCTGGTCAAGCTTCCGTGGATCGCGAAATTCCTCTGGGCCCCGCTGGTGGACAACACCAGTAAAAATTCGAAGGACCTGAAAAAGTGGATCGTACTCTCCGAGATCTTTTACGCAGTCGTGATCTGCAGCATCGCCTTCCTGGACCTGGCAACAGACTTCAAACTGATCGTCGCACTGATGGTAGTGGCCTTCACTGCATCGGCCACCCAGGACATTGCCACGGATACATTCGCCATCCTGATCCTGCGAAAAGATGAAAGAAGCTTCGGTAACAGCATCCAGGTAGCAGGAAGCTTTGTGGGCGCACTCATCGGCACCGGCGTCCTCCTTATCGCATACAGCTTCTTCGGCTGGTCGGCCTTTCTCTTCATGCTGGCAGGATTCATCCTCTTTGCGCTGATCCCCCTCCGACTCTACAGGAAGGAGTTCACCATCAATAAATCAGAAAATTACCGCCTCAACCTGGCCGAATTTTTCCGGTTCTTCAAAATCCCGGGGATGCCAAAACGACTCCTGATCCTCTTCTTCTATTATTCAGGTTTTATCGGCGTGCTCACCATGCTCAAGCCGTACCTGGTTGACCTGGGATACGACATCAAGCAGATCGGGTTTATGTCGGGCATCATCGGAACCTCTTCGGCGATCGCATGGGCATTCATCACAGGATTTCTCATCAAAAACACAGGCAGGAAACCTGCAATGATGACCATCACCTCCCTGGCAATAATCACGGCCATCTACTTCTGGTGGATTGCCGGACTTGAGCCCTCTACAACACAGATTTACATCGGACTATTCCTGATCTGGGGGGCCTACGGCTCCTCCAGTGTGGTCATCTACACCACCTCCATGGACATGGTGCGACCCGGCGCCTCCGGAACAGATTTTACCTTCCAGATCGTGATCACCCACCTGGCCAGCCTGATCATTGCCGTCTCGAGCGGGAAGGTGGCCGACGCGATTGGCTACCAGGGCCTCTTCGCCGCCGAAGTCGGACTTGGCCTTGTCACCCTGGTTATTGTATTTTTTGCCATGCCCAAACGAATTGTGAAACGACCATCCGTGGAATGATAAAGCAGCTAAAGAGATGAACATAGACCTGAATATCATAGAAAAATACAACGTGCCGGTGCCCCGCTACACCAGCTATCCACCGGCGAACCACTTTACCGATGAGATCACCTCCGGCGATTTCCTGGAGCTCATCTCCGCCTCAAACAGCTGGGAGCCGCAACACATGGCCTTTTACGTCCACATCCCGTTCTGCAAAAAGATATGTTTTTATTGTGGTTGCAATGCCTGCCGGCTGAATGGCACGCAGGAGGTCCGCGACTACCTCGAAGCCCTGAAAAAAGAGATCATCCATGTGGCCGGTCAACTGGACAGGTCACGCAAGGTGACCCAGCTCCACTTCGGAGGCGGTACGCCCAATGCCATCCCTGCCGAAATGCTGGCTGAGATCACCGCGCTGTTCAACCGCGAATTCACCTTCTCCGATGATGCCGAGATCGCCATTGAGACCAACCCGGCAACCCTGGATCTCCCATACATGGAGAAACTTGTGAGTGCCGGGTTCAACAGGTTCAGTTTCGGGATACAGGATTTCAATGAAGAGGTGCTGAAAATGGTGAACCGGGAACCTTCGGCAATCCCGGTGCCCGAATTGGTGAAACTTGTAAAAAGCCTGAACGACAGGGCCGCGGTCAATCTCGACTTCATCTATGGTCTGCCGGGACAATCGCCGGAATCATTCAGCAGTTCAATGGAAAAAGCCGCAGAGGCCGATCCTGACCGACTTGTTACTTTCTCATATGCGCATGTTCCGTGGCTGAAAAAACACCAGCAGATTTTGGAAAAAAGGGGGCTGCCCGGACCGGAAGAGAAGACGCGGATGTTCCTGGCGGGATATGATGTGCTTACTGCGGTGGGATATGAGCCGGTGGGGCTGGACCATTTTGTAAAGAGGGAGGATGAGCTCTTCAGGGCGCTGGAGCAGAAAAAATTGCACCGAAACTTCCAGGGGTATTGTACGCGGGAGACGACCGGACAGGTCTATGCGTTTGGCGTTTCGGCCATCAGTCAGCTTGAAAAGGCCTATGTCCAGAACACAAAGGAGATTGAGAAATATACGACAGAGATCGGGCACGGAAGGCTGCCGGTGGAGAAGGGGAAGTACCTGTCGGACGACCAGCTGATGATCCGGGAGGTGATCACGCGGCTGATGTGTAACAAGCAGCTTGAATGGAAGACGATCGCAGATGAACTCGGAACCGGCGAGGAGACGCTGAAGCAGCTGGTTGGTTTTGACCCGGGAAAATTCAGTGAGATGGAAAAAGACAACCTGCTTGAGGTTTCTTGTGAGGGGCTGCATGTTACGGAGAGAGGTTCCATGATGATACGGAACATCGCTGCGGCTCTTGATCCGGCCTATAAACAGCAGGTGAACAAATATTCAAAATCGGTTTGATCTTATGCAGAAAAGAGATGTAGATGTGACGATCATCGGGGCCGGCCTGACCGGTCTGACCACGGCATTTTACCTGGCAAAGGCAGGAAAACGTGTGGCGGTGATCGAGAAGGAGGAGAGGGTTGGCGGGGTCATCCGGACCCGCCGTAATGACGGATTTATATTTGAATCGGGTCCGAATACCGGGGTGTACTCCTCTCCCGACCTGGTGCGGCTGTTTGATGACCTGGAGGGGACCTGCGAACCGGTGTTCGCCAACAGCAGTGCAAAGCAACGCTGGATATGGAAAAAGGGTCGGTGGCATGCACTTCCATCCGGACCGGTATCGGCGGTCAGGACACCGTTATTCACAATGAAAGACAAGGTGCGGATCCTGGGTGAACCGTTCAGGGAAAAGGGCCGGGTGAAGGAGGAATCGGTGGCCGGACTTGTCAGGCGGCGGATGGGAAAAAGCTTCCTGGATTACGCCGTTGATCCATTTATTTCGGGCATCTATGCCGGGGATCCCGAACTGCTGATCACGGAGTATGCATTGCCAAAGCTGCACCGGCTGGAACAGGATTACGGCGGATTTATACGGGGAGCGATCGCAAAACGAAAGGAGCCGAAAGATGAGCTCACCCGGCGGGCAACGCGGGAGGTCTTTTCGGTGAAAGGCGGACTCCAGGAGCTGACGGAGGGGCTGGCAGAACAGATCGGCAGGGAGCAGATCTGTTTGTCGGCATCTGGTCTGAATGTGATCAGGAAGGATAAGAAATACAGGGCAAAATTCATGAAAGATAATCTCCAGCGGGAGGTTGTCTCCGATCACGTGGTGTCAACAGTAAGCGGGAATGCGACAAAAAAGATATTCAGCTTCATCAGTGAAAACGAACTTCGACCGATCCTGAACCTGCGGTATGCAAAAGTGGTGCAGGCAGTGGCCCTGTATGAAAAATGGCCGGGGATCCCGGTGAATGCTTTTGGCGGATTGATTCCTTCGAGGGAAGAACGCAGTGCGCTGGGGATCCTGTTCCCGTCGTCCATCTTCCCGGGACGGGCACCCGAAGGTGGCGCCATCCTGTCTGTTTTCATGGGGGGGATCAGGAAACCGGAGTTCATTGAGATGGATGACAAGGAGATCGGTCAGATCGCGCTGGACGAGATCAGGAGCACCCTGGATACGGGCAGTCAGTCCCCGGATCACCTGCACATTTACCGCTACCCTTATGCCATCCCGCAATATGAAAAAAGCTCGGGCGAACGGTTCCAGGCCATCGCGCAACTGGAATCACAATATCCCGGGCTCACCCTGGCCGGAAACATCCGGGACGGGATCGGGATGGCCGACAGGGTAAAGCAGGGATATGCATCCGCGCAAAAGATCATCCGTGAGGCACAAGAAAAAATCATCCGCCAGTCCGATGAATAAAAAAGCCCTTATACTGGTCAATGTCGGCACCCCCGACGATCCCTCCGTAAGATCGGTACGGCGCTACCTGCGTGCGTTCCTCAACGACCCGAAGGTGATCGATATCCCACCACTCTTGCGGAAGATCCTGGTCAACCTGGTCATCGTACCGTTCAGGGCACCCCGCTCCGCTGCGAAATACCGGGAGTTGTGGACCGATCTGGGGTCACCGTTGCTTCTGCATATGGAGCAGCTGGTGGGCAAACTGGAGAAGCGGACCGGTGAAGATACAGATGTATACGGAATGATGCGCTATGGCCGCCCCGCACTTTCTGAAATTCTCCGGGAGATCGGTCCGGGACAGTATGAGAGAATTGCGGTGCTGCCCCTCTACCCCCAGTTCGCCGAATCCACCACCGGGACGGTCCTGTCAATGGCATCGGATATATTGAAGTTGAAGATCAAAGGGTCCGCGGACAAAAACGGAGGCACCACGGATTATATCCTGGAAGGGACAGCCGCGGATGCAGAACATCAGCAGGAATGGATACAGTCAGCAGGCAAAATCAACAAAGCTCAGGGTCCGAATGAGAAATCAGGGTTGGCGGGTACGGTGGTCAGGATCATTGAACAGTTCTATGAACACCCGGGATACCTGGAGGCGATGAAAAATGTGATCCTGGAGCAAGAGCCCGGCCGGTTCGACCATGTCCTGTTCTCTTATCATGGACTTCCGATGAGGCAGGTGCAGAAATGCCACCCCGATGTGCCGGTGGAAAGCTGTAACTGTGAGGCAGAGATGCCGGCATACGGAACACGTTGTTACCAGGCTGCCTGCTATGCGACGACGCGTCTGCTGGCTGAAAGAACCGGGTTGAAACCAGGAACATTCTCCACCGCTTTCCAATCAAGGCTCTCAAAGAACTGGATGTCGCCTTTTACCGACAAAACCCTGAAGGAGCTTGCCGCAACAGGCAAAAAACGTGTGCTGGTGATCCCCGCTTCCTTCGTGGCCGACTGCCTGGAGACCACCTTCGAGATCGGATTGGAATACAGTGAGCTCTTCCTGGAAGCCGGCGGAACGGAACTCGTACTGACCCCCTCATTGAATGCGAAGGACGAATGGGTGGAGGGGATTTTAGGGATAGTCGAGGGGTAGTTGCCAGTCGGCAGTTCGCAGTCGGCAGTTC
>CAKZNC010000011.1 GCA_937129385.1 uncultured Bacteroidota bacterium | reverse complement strand
GAGCGCATGATTCATAATCATGAGGTCGGCGGTTCAATTCCGCCTCTCGCTACAACGAAATACAAATGAACATCCCGGCCGGGGGCCGGGATTTTTTGTTTGATGAGGTCTGCAAATCAAGCCCTGCTTGAATTAGCAGGCCGAAGGAAAACAAAAAAGCCGCAGCGTAGCGGAGGCTCATTTGTATTTCTTTGTAAAGCCCTCCCCACTCGGAATCACGCAAGTAATTCCGCCTCTCGCTACTCTAAAAATCAACCACTTATGGAGAAATCTGTAAGTGGTTTTTTGTTTTGTGCCAGGTTTGCGCTAGGTTGTAGAGTTATTTGACAAGCTATTCTGAAGAATACGGTATAATTGACCATCCTTTGCCGGAATATGGCATCAAATATAAACCCTGGAGGACACATACCACAATTTCCTTATAATTTAATTGAGAGGTCTATGTGTCCGCCCAATCCGAGTTTAACAATCTTTTGAAGAGTTGAAAGTCTGACTTCTTTGATATTATTTTCAATTTTTGATATGTACGACTTTGTGGTCCCTACTTTTTCCGCTAATTCCGCTTGGGTCATACCTCTTTCAAGTCTTGCTTCATGAAGCAAACTTCCTAACTTAAAGTTTTCGTAACCACTATCTAGTTCATCTCTGGCTTTTGTTCCTTTGATGCCGTAGTGCTTGTCCTTAAATTGATCAAGAGTTATTTTATTCGTTGATTTCATTTTTATATTCCTCCATTATTTTTAAAGCTTTCACAATTTCTTTTTTCGGTGACTTTTGTGTTTTCTTTTGAAAGCCATTAGTAATGATTATTAATTTTCCATGGTCAAAGAAGCAAAAGATCCTAAAAATATCCTTGCTACTTTTAACCCTTATCTCATATAATCCCTTTGTTGATTCAATATGCTTTAGATAATTCTCAGGCACTCTTTCGACTTCTTCTATGAGTTCAATGGTCCAAATAATTTTTGCTTTAACCTTTTCCGACTGTTTTGTGAAGAATTTTTCAAAATAGTCTTTATAGAAAATAGCAGTTCGATATTTTTGTTCTGAACTCATTGCACAAATATACAATATGTTTCACTAAAGTGCAACAAATAAAGATGAATATAGGTGGGGTTCAAATTTGTAAAAAACAAGTAAATGGTAAATAACAATGCACAGGTTTTAGCAAACACCGGGTCATCCCATTGTGTTTACAGCTTATGGTTCCGGTAAGATGCCAGTATTGAGTAATCCTAATTCTGAGACGAATGACGGTAACGCCATCAGGATATCGGCAAGCCATATCGTGATAGAAAACCTGAATATTAAAAACTGTGCTCTGAGCGGACCGAGAACAGTTGGAGGAATTGCCGCTTTTGACAGGCAGGATCATCACATTACAATTCAAAATTGTGAATTCAGCGGGTGCCGCGTTGCGGTCAGGCTTTATGCGCATGATGTACTTATAACCAATAATTATATGCATAGTCCCGGTGGTGGGATCAATGAATGGTGGGGACCAATGGCTATTGTGGGTGCCGGTTATAATGGAGAGATCTCTTTCAACCTGATTAAAGAATTTCTTGCTCCAAACAATTACGGGTTTGATGGTGGTGCAATAGAAATTGACGATGAGGGCATTCATACCAATTGGAAGATTCACCATAACATTAGTCTGGGTAATGAAGGATTCATAGAAACGTATGATGATTCTGAATGTGATGACTGTACATGGGGTGATATTGAAATATACTATAATTTCAGTGATGATTATCAATGGTTCCTTGATGGACCTATTGGAAAAAACGCGATCATCGAAAACAATACAATACTAAGGGTGCTTCCTGCCAACACGGATTTTAACTGGTGTATCAGCCTTCATCATAAGATTCCAGATGGATCTGTACGCAACAATATATTCGTATTGGCAAACGGGGTCACTGCTTTCGAATGGGAAAATCCCGGCAACGCAACCAGCAGCAATATATACTACTCAGTTGACAACAGTCTGGATAATCCGAAGGGGTATCCGCTGGGAGAAGGCGAGATAATAACCGATCCGCTTTTTGTAAACTATGCAGTTCGTGATTTACACCTGCTTGAAGGAAGTCCGGCCATTGATATGGGCGAAACTTCACGTTATTACATGGATCTGGACAATAATCCTGTTCCGCAGGGGAATGGCACTGACCTGGGCGCATTTGAATCTCCCTTTTCTGCAATCGTTCCACATTTCGATATTATTACTAACAACTTTTCAGTCGAAGTAGATGGCAATGGAAGCTTAGCAGAAGACCAGCAAAGTATACAAAGTTATGCCTGGGATTTTGGAGATGGAGGAACTGCTGCAGGAAATACAGCATCGCATACTTACAGTGAAGCAGAAACATTTGATATTACCTTAACGATAACATCAACTTCCGGAGAATCTGCTTCCAGAACAAAATCTGTGAGCTTCAGCAAACCACCTGAATTAGTTGAAAACAGATGGCGTTCATTTAATGTGGAAATTCAAGCGGGAACTCCCCAGGCGATAGTTAGTGATGGAACTACAACGGTAAACATTCAGTTTTATGAGTCTGCCGATGATGATGGCGTTGGTCTGGATGAACTGCTGACTCCCTACAATCCGGGCACCCACCCCGACGCTTTCAATCATGTTGAAAATTACTGGGGTAGTGAATATCCATATGCTGGAAAAAGTAATGTACCACAAGGCTCAGATACTGATGAAAGCAAAGATCGGTTTCCTGGTGTGTTTGATCTGCAAATCCATCCACCCAATAATAAACACCTGATTGTTTGCTCATTTGAAGTACCGTTTGACGGAAACTATACAGCCTCGGGAATTGGCATCAGACGTGTATATAATGAAAATTCAAGTGTTGAATTAAGACTTTTTGGCCCTGAAAAAGAATTAATATCTGCTCTTTCCTCTACCAGCAAAACATGGAAATACGATTATCATACACATTCTTTGAAAGACCTTAAAAAGGGTGACCTCATTTATTTTGCTATTGCTAATTTTGATGGATTTGCTTACGATGCAACTGAAATTTTATGGGATGTAAAATATGATGGTCCTAAAAGCTTGTCAAATAATTCTATTCAAGAAAATAACATTAGAGTATATCCAAATCCATCAACCGGATTAATTCATTTAACCTTCGGGCAAGAATCAAATAAATCGAATAATTCTACATTTCAGATAAAAGATATAGAAGGAAGGCTAATTGATACTATTGGCATCAATAGTCATGAAATAACCCTGGATTTAACAAATTACGCTGCTGGCATCTATTTCTTATATCATGATACTAATTTCAAAAAAATCATAATAAGCTAGAATAACAGTCCAAAATAGAATTGTCGCACAGTTAAAATTTATTGAGCCAGATTTTTAAGCCAGAAAATGTTCCAAAATGCTTGAATTTGCCGGTAGAGGAAAATATAAAACCCATTGGCTTATGGATTCTTCTGAATTCCGCCTTTCCGACCGCACAACATCGGCTATAGCAAAGGCAGAATGACTGCTTATATGGGGCCTGAATCGATTATATTTTCACAATCCTGACATATTCCAGGACCTTGTCTCCCTGGAATTTAAGAATTAACACTCCCTCCTGGTAAGAACTAACATCCAGTTGCATCTTGCGTTTCTGTAGAGCAGGCGGTAATACTTCGTTATGCAGCAATCTTCCGTTAAGATTGTAGAGATTCAGATGTATTTTTGAATCTGACCTGTAAGAGATCAAGAGTTCTCCCGATACAGGATTAGGATAAGCTTTCAGACTGAAAAGTGAAGCAGAACCAGTTCCGGGTAAGACTTCAATTCTTACCCCTTTTGTATCAACAGTTGTGGTATCCAGCTCAATGCTTGTTATTGCATCAGGCACACCCGGGGCAGGCTCAGCTCTTCCATCTAAGGTATGAAGAATGCTGTAGAAACGATAGGAGGAACCTCTTATGCCATTGAAAGTAGTTGAATTTGAAGTGGTCCTTGTTAGGATGCGGCGGTACGGACCCTCATTTTCGGCCACATATATATCGTAACCACGTATTCCGGCTGAAAGTTCTCCTGCAGTTCCTCCCCAGCTGATGGTAAAAGTACTGTCTTCCATCGTTTCGGGCAGTGCTTCAACCTGGCTCACCGGATCGGAGCTGCTCAGCAGGTTTGACCAGGTGTTGGTGGGTATAATTTCATTCTGGTCAAAAATAATTTCTGCCTGGTTTAAAATTTCACTACCAACAGCGGCATCCTGCTCAATATCAATTTCATAACTCACAAATCCCTGGCCGCGTCCTGTGCTGTCATTGGGTGGAAGGAAACCATTGAATGGATCTGTAGTCAGATTTCCACTTTCAGGATCAATCGTGGAAAACCTCCAGAAGGCACGATTATTTACGATGTCAATCCCGGCCACCAGCTTCAGTTCCTGGTAGTTGTATGCTTTGCCAAGCTTCATGGAATAATGCAGCCTGTTGGTGGTTTCTACCTGGATGATGGTATCTCCAAAGCCAAAAGCTGTTAGCCTGAAGGACTGCAAGCGTAGTTCTTCCGGCAGGTCATTATTAATGGAAACAAAACGAGCCGGGGAACTGGCCTCCGGGGTATTTTCAAATAGCACGGTATATTCAAGTCGTTCATCCCGTGTTACCAACTGAGCCTCGGTAATGCCTTCCGGACCCAGAATTGCATTGGGATCTTTTGAATTTACCACATCGGTTCCATCAGAACTGAATGTTCCCGGAGGGTGATTGCATTCCGGGTTTTTCACCGGGGCATAGGAATAAGTTCCGTCGTGCAATCTGCCTTTGAAATAGCATTTGTCAATTTCCTTTTGGATATCATCATAACTTATACAGCTGAAGGTATTATCGAGTAATTGCTCGAAGGGTTGCTCTTCAGGTTCGATGATTTCTTTTACTTTCTCCCGGGGATCATTGGCCTGCCAGATCTTATCGATTACATCATTGGCCATATCCTCGAAAGTTTCTTCTTTCTTAACTTGCTGCAGGAGTCTTTCCTTAGCCGCCTCTTCCAGGGCACCTTTTGTGTTACCGAATGGATCTACAATCCCCCTGGCGTCTTCTATGAAAGATTCTTCCTTTGCTTTCATCGATTTTACTGCGGCCTGCCTCAGGTTGCTTGATCCTGAAGTTACGGAAGCACCGGCATGTACCCGCTGGGCAAGTTCGACGGTATTTCGGGCTATCTCGTTTTGCACCTTCTGAACATTCAGATCATTGCAATCAAAGGATTGGTTCTTTTTGAAGCCTTCGTTCTGGCCCGATTTTTTTGTATTCAGTGTACGATCAGGAGTTCCATCGAAGGCAAGGTTAGCCAGCTTTGCCACGGTAGTGCTTTGAGATAGGTAGTCCAGGTTCTGGGCAAAATTAAAGCGACTGACCGGTTGAGCTACCAGCTGAGCATGCGTTATTATATAGTCCTCGTTTTTCGAATCAATGATATAGGTAAAGGTGGTTTGAGATCGAGGGGGAAGTACCGGGATCCAGTAAGCATAATAGCGAATTCCATCGATGTCAAGAAAGGCTGAATCGAAGGGTGGATTCGGATGTTCCTCAAGCAGTGCATAGGAGTCCTCCTCGGAAGAGCCTATGTAAGAAGTTTCCAGGTTTTCAAGGCTTCCTGATTCGGTAGCAATGGCAAAGATCAGCCAGTAGTCGTAACCATTGGCATAGGCATAGTTTCCGAAATCCAGATTTACATAGAATTTCTTATTCACCAGTTCCACGCGTGCCGAATGATTTACACTGGCCCATGCCGTGGGAGGAAAACCTTCGTAAACAGTGAAATAATCATCGAGTATCACAGTTTCTCCGCCTGCTTTTTCAGCTACAATATCATATAAGCCGGCAGGTCGGTCACGGAAATCAAATATTCCAACAGCTTGGGTACTAGAGAGGAGGGTAACCCTTTGTGCGTGAATGGTATCTGTTTCATTGGTCATACTAAAGTGCATTCCTTCTTCAAAATCGAACCCCTGGATTAATAAATTGGATACCCCCAGGTAGCTTGCTGTATCCGGAAAGGTCCTAAGCACACTGTATTCAGCGCTGGTGGCTGTAATGGTGTAAGGGACCGGATCAGGTAACTCACAGGAGGGATCAAGGAAGCTCAGCACATTTCCACCGCCCGATGAAAGGTGATTCAACCAGCAATCAAAATCAACAGGTGAATGATTCGTCCAGGGTACCCGGTTTGCATGGAGCAGCATGTAATCTATAACATCTTCATCTGTAACAGGGACGATTACTTCCTGGTCAGCCAGGAAAGGATCATTGTACCGATTATCAAAAACAGTCCTGGTAGGCATTTTTTCTTTCCTGTGGAAAAATTCGCTCGATGCCTGGTCGTCACTGAAGTCTACACTGGCAATCATGCCTTTTCCTGCAGGTCGTTGCAGGCTGAATGCTTCTTTTCCACTGACTGTTCCTTCATAGAAAGACAGCGTTTTGCTTTCATCCAGCTCCAGAGCTACCGTGAAATCAAGGTAAAAGCTATCTGTCGTGAAGAGCACATTATTTCTTTCATCCAGTTCCAGTACATTGTTTTGGGCATCGGCCATCACACCGATAAAGTACCATCCAGGCTGAAGGTAAGACGGCAGGTATCCCCTCAGGGTGCCCTCATAAGTTGCGGTACCGGCCGGAATATTTCTGTATACAGGAAATAGCTCGGTTATCCGGTAGTCTTCTGCATCAAACTCACGGTTCATGGAGACAATGATCTGGTCTTCCATCGTACGTTGCAATTCATTTTCTGTCCCTTTGTATATTGTATATTCAATTTGCAGGGATTGGTTGAACGTTGGTTCCACCTGGCTGCTGATATTAATTGAAGTTGGGTAAAGTGGCAGTGGCTCATTATCAATAAATACGGTATAGCCACTGACAAAACGGTTGTTGGATTCTTCCTTTCCTTCAAATATCTCTTCTTCAGAATCTACATCGATAATGGTATAAAAATCACCCGACAGATGCGCGTCAAAGCTCAGCGGTATGGTAATATCACTGCTGCTTCCACTTGCAATGTTGTATTCACCCCGGTACACTGCCAGCGGCTGCGCATTACTCCCGGCCATATCTTTCGCCAGCCAGACTTTCAGGGTGAATTCATCTCCTTCCACCAACCCGGGACCATTGTTTTTTAATGTGATGGTCAATTCCTCATCCTGCAGCGCATAGAAATTACAGCAGGAAGCGTAGTCCATTTGCTCAATTTCAAGGTCGGGCGGGGTATAGGCGAGAATATCCGTAGCTATGCTGCCGGAATTATTATCAGTTTTGTATTCCACCAGGCTGTTGCCCTGGTTCACAAAGAGCTCCACTTCGTATTCACCCTCCAGTGTAAAAGGAAGTTGAACCTCATGGGTCCCGGCATATACTTCACCGGATTCAATCCTGCCAAGGTGCTTCAGGACCTGGGAAAACACAAGATTTCCTTCTTCATCCCAGATATGGATTTGATCCAGCCAGCTGTTTTTGGGGGTGCTTGCTGACTCATTCCGAATGACGTAATCAAGTACCATAATATCACCTGCGATGATAGAACTGTTCCCAACGGAAAGAGATTCAAGTGACAGATCAGGAACCATGGTAGGATCCCTGCTGATGTACACGTCGGTAGTGATCGAGTTATTATCTTCACCTCCATATTCGAAAATACGTTCCCTGGCATCTGTATGCAGCGTAAGTGGGTATGTGCCTTCCGGGAGAGACAGGTCCACTGTGAAATTCACTTCCTCATTGTATGATACTCCAGGAGCCAGCATCTCTGTGTGCATTTTTTTCGATATATCCAGGTAAGAAAGTACCAAATGATCCATCCATTCATCCTGAAATGCTTCGCCTGGTCCGTCATTTTTAATTGTGTACGAAAGTGTGTAGCTCCCCCCGGCGAGAAGGGTGTCGGGGAGCGATAATTCAACGGGCGTCAGGTCCGGTTGATCAGATAATTTAATTTCCAGCGGAATTTGAAACACATTATTATCTTCGCCCTGAACCTCGCAAATATTGTTTTCGGCATCTGTCACCAAAAACAGGTTGTAGGTGCCATGCTCTTCAAAAGGCAGGTTCAGATTTATGGTGCTGCTTGATGAAGCTCCCTGCGCAAGTGGCTCTGCGAATGATTCCAGCCCCAGGTATACCTGCTCATTTTCGGTCAGGCTGTCGAGCTGGGATATATAGAAATAATTCATCACCTGGCGTTCATCCATATCGGCAAAACCATTGTTTTCCAAAGAATAGCTTACTTCCAGGCTCTGTCCTGTGAAGGCAGTAGCTCCCACACTCAGATCAGTTGGCATAATGTCTGGCATAGGATCAATGATCAGTTCTATACTATCTACCAGGTACACATTATTCTGGCGTGTAAGTTCATAAGTGTAAGCATCATCATTCACATGAACAAAAACATAGTAGATACCGTATTCACAGGTGAGGAATTCAATACTGTCATTGACGGTGTAAGTCCCCCCTGCTGCTAACTCATTGGTACCCCGGTCAAAACGAAGCACCGACCTCTGGCTGGGTTCATCGGGGTCGAAATAGGGTTTTTTCGAAATATACATCCGATCGTACCAGTAGTTGTAGTTGGACCTGTTGAGCCAGTTCTGCTCAGTCAGCTGAATTGCTGTTCGGAAGGTACTTTGCTGTCCCAGGTTCTCCACAGTCCAGTTTACAGCTGCTTTATCCCCGGAGAAGGCTGTTTCAGGGACACCAAGTCCTGTGACAGCCAGGTCGGGAAGGGGAGACTGCGCGATGTTGATCACGCTGGAAGTCCTGCCATTGTTTTCGAAACTGTCGTCCAGCTCAATGATACTGTTATTTCCGTCGGCCTGGATGGAATAATACAGGTTTCCTGAATAACGCAGGGGAATAGTAACGGTGAGTTTTTGCTGGTAACTTTCCCCGGGATTTAAAGTGACCGGGGAACCCAGTCTGCGCAGGAACAGTGAATCTGAATCCAGTATGCCCGGATCGTCCAGGGAACCCGACTGGTTCGCTACAAAAATATAATCCTGCCAGCTTTCGGGCGTTGGTGCTGTTCCATTATTGGTAACAGTCCAGGTAAGTTCGAAACTTTTCCCTGAGAATTGTGTTACCGGGGTGAGGATCTCGCTGACCTCCAGATTGGGGAAGAGCGCATCCGTAAATGACAGTTCTTCACTGGCAAGGGTATTGTCATCCAGGTTTTTGTCAAATGACTTCTGGCTATTATTAATTTGAAGGAGTATTTGATAACTACCTCCATTGATGTCGATGGGCAACTCGATGGAAACATCCCCTGAATAATTCTCCCCTGCCTCGAGGAAGAAGGAATGTTCAAGTTCACTCAACAGGCGATCATTACCGTCCAGCTGATCATCTTCACTTAGGTAAATAGCATCGGTCCATTCCCCGCCAAGCCTTAGATTTCCTTCGTTTCCAGCCTGGTATTTCACCTGGATATTTTTGCCACCGGAGAGATTACCGGTAACCTCAAGCTGGCCAACAGGAACCAGGTTTACAAAGCCCTGGAGTTCATCTGCCCCGATATCCGGATTACCGGTCCTGCTCTCTCCATCAATGTCTTCTGTGATATAATCAATCGGCATCCCCTGGTCTTTCAATGCCACATTTCCTATATGGAGATTCGTAGGTGATTGATACAGTGGATCCAGGTAAAGACCATTGGCTTCAAATCCATAGCTGCTGTTCAGGCTGTTAATATCAAGGTCGTAGTACTGCAGGTTTAATACTTGCCATGCATTTTCTTCATTATCAAAGAAATAATTATTGTAATCGAATTCAAGTGTTGTCTGCACCATGGAATCCGGATCGGTAAAAGATTGTACCCCATAAACAGAACTGCCTTCACCATAAAATATATTGTTATAGGCACTTACACGATTGGAAATATCACTTACCGCATACGAGTTAAGTAAAATGGCGCTCCCTGAATAGCTTTCTGTAAGTGAAAAGCTGTTATTCACAAGGTCCACTTCCAGGCCCGCCAAGGCGATATTGATCCCAAAATCTTCAACGACAAAGAAGTTATTAAATATGGTATAGGTACTATGCCCCTCTTCGTAATCAGAGGAGAGTAGCATGCCCCCTTCATCCGAGTATACCGTATTATTGTAAAAATACACATCATAGCAGCGTGTAAATGAACCCGGGCTGACACCATTAAAGGTATTTCCATCCATGGTAAGACCATACACATTCAACCAGGTGCTAAGACTTCCCGAGTTGTCGTAATTCAGATCTTCCAGCAGGTTGTTACTAAAAGTGATATTTTTAAATATTTGGAAATAGTTTGAAAAAGCAATCACTTCAGCAAAACGGTTGTTGCTGATCTGGAGATTTTCCAGGGTATCACCTTCTGAAAGAAAATCGTAATTATCGAAAATTGCGTACGTTGCATTGGTGCTTTCATTAAGGAAGGTATTGTGCGCAATAGTAATGTTTGAACTGTTATTGGAAAGGCTGATGAAAGCCTCAGAGTAGGCATCACTGCTTCTTTTAAAAGTTAGATACTCCATGGAGAAGTAATGAACGGAATCCACGAAGAGCGTACGTTCGTTGAGGGTAGTAGTGCTGCTGTTGGTGAGAATAACATCTTCCGCTGCGGAGTTGGCTGAGCGAAGTGTAATGGAATACAGGGCACTGGAATTATCAATGTTCTCAATCCGCAGTTCCTCATCGTACTCACCGGGTTCAATAAGAATCTCCATATCAGAGGATAGACTTGTATGATTAACCTGGTCCAGGGCTTCCTGAATGGTGGTGAAATCTCCATTTCCATCCTGGTCCACGATAATTTGTTGCTGGGCAGAAAGGATAGTCGGTATAAAAATTGAACTAAGAAACAGGAGGAGGATTCTGAAAAAATTTTTCACGACAGATTTGGTTTAATGAATAATCTGCCGGGGTGCGTGTAGTAGTTGTAACAAATGTTTGAAATAATAGTTTATAAAATCCTAATTCCTATGATAAAGGATGTTAGAGATTGTATCAATGATGCTTTTCTTTGAATGAACGGTTTTATGCAATGGGATTTATGTAAAAAATTTCGCCGGTTATGTATGATGTAAAAGACGAGATTAGCATCTTTATTTCCCTTTATCTCAATGGTTCGTTAAATTTTGACATAAAATTCTGATTCAATAAAGTAATCTCAAACTTTCACATCATTATCCATTAGACCTAAGTGATAATTTGTATACCAATCTCCTATGATGAATACAATGTTTTTCTCTATCCAATCCTTCCATTGTGTTGCTATATCCTGCATAAACTATTCTTTATCATTTGAATTGTCTGCCTTTTCAAATTCGAATAGGACTATGGTATCTCCAGTTTCATTGATAACTCCAAGTAATCCACCTTTTTTTGCACTTGCTTTACCTTCGATAAAAACTCCTATATATTGATATTCAAAAGGTAAAAGTTCATTACCACTTTCGTCGCCGCATCCCCATTTTTCACCTTCTTTAAGAACTATTTTTCCATTTTGAAACCCTTTAACTTCATCATAATCAGCTTTTACTATTACTTCTCCATCAAATGAGATAAGACCATATTTTTGAAGAATACAAATCCCTTAGATTTATCTCTAGTCCAAATGAAGTTTTGCGTCATGTTAAAAAAACAAACAGAAAACCATGAAAAAAACTCAGACATCCAGCCAACTACCTGGTAATCATAATTATTCTATGAATATTTATATCCTCGTATCTAATAGCAACAAAAACTGCATTAACTCCACGGTATTCTGATAGGTCATATAGCGCAGTTGCACCGGAATTGATTTCTATCCTTTTGGAAGCAAGTTTTTGTCCCAACAGATTCCTTATTTCGATATTGGCGTCAAATGAATCCCCGGTATAATTAATATTTATTACTCCATCTGTTGGATTTGGATAAAAACGAATACCTGACAATAAATCATTTTTAATACTGGATGTAGATGACTGGCATGAGCCATCAACACATTCAACATCGGGCGGACAGATTATATTTTCACAAGATGCCTGTTCAAAACAATTGCCGGCATAACAATAGTTGCATGAACTACCTGGGCAGGATGCAAAGCATGCACCATCAAAGCATTCCTCTCCCTCGGGACAGGTATTATCAGCACATGGATCAGCAGCACTAAAACAGTACCCATCAACGCATGTAGTGCCTTGCGGACAATTACCCTCAGGACCACATTCAATGAGCACATTAATGGTATCGCTGCTGGACGTGCTATCGGTAAAATTGTATGCGATCACCCAGTATTGACCGGATGCATCAACCAATATGTTTTGAGTGGTATCGCCATTCGACCATTGATACACATCATATCCGGAATCGGCCGATAAAACAATGGTTGTTCCGTCGCGGGAAAAGAGATCGGGGCCAAGATCAACGCAGTCAACAGTAGCCCCCGACGTGCAGTTAGGATAACAGGCGCCTTCATAACACGCTTCACCTTCTGCGCACTGGACATAATTGCATGGATTCGTGGCATCAGGGTAACATTCGCCCTCATAGCATATTTCATCTTCAGCACATGTGACTTCTTCACAACCTGCTGCTATAAAGCAATTGTTAGCAAAGCAAATTGATTCCTCATTACAGGATTCGTCTTTACATGAGGGGAAGCACATGCCGTCAAAGCATTCCTCTCCCTCGGGACAGGTATTATCAGCACATGGATCAGCAGCACTAAAACAGTACCCATCAACGCATGTAGTGCCTTGCGGACAATTACCCTCAGGACCACATTCAATGAGCACATTAATGGTATCGCTGCTGGACGTGCTATCGGTAAAATTGTATGCGATCACCCAGTATTGACCGGATGCATCAACCAATATGTTTTGAGTGGTATCGCCATTCGACCATTGATACACATCATATCCGGAATCGGCCGATAAAACAATGGTTGTTCCGTCGCGGGAAAAGAGATCGGGGCCAAGATCAACGCAGTCAACAGTAGCCCCCGACGTGCAGTTAGGATAACAGGCGCCTTCATAACACGCTTCACCTTCTGCGCACTGGACATAATTGCATGGATTCGTGGCATCAGGGTAACATTCGCCCTCATAGCATATTTCACCTTCAGCACACTCTACAAGCGAGCATGGATCTATTACCTCCGGGTAACAACTTCCTTCATAGCAAACTTCCCCGGGGGGGCAAACAACTCCAAAACAGGGATCGTTAAAATCCACTTTATAGAGTTCAGAACCTGCATTACCGCTTGCCCTGAAAAATAATGAAGCGCCTACTTTTGTCATGAATTCAGGACCACCTCCATCACTTCCCGGTTCAATATCCTGAAATAACTCCAAAGTCCCGTCAGCGGTTATCCTCCATAGTTCCCTTCCTGAAATGCCATCGTCTGCGGAAAAATACAATTCATTTCCAATAGCTGTCAGGTTTGTGGGGAGCGAGCTTTCTGCTCCCGGGATTATATCAATGAGTTGGGTGTTTGCTTCAGTTCCGTCACTTACAAATAACTCCTCACCGTTTGATTCAGTTTTTGCACGGAAATATATCTTATCTCCTACTACAGTCAAATATACAGGTCTGCTGCTGCCGGTGCCGGGGACGATATCTTTTATAATTTTTGTTCCCTCAGCGCTACCGTCAGAAACCCACAATTCACTCCCAAGATTATCTGCAGGTCCACTGAAAAAGATCAGATCTTTCGTAGCAACCACTTCATTAATTGCTTCGCCATAACTATTAAGCTTTTTCACAAGCTGAGGGATATTCGAGCCTTTTTCAAAATAGCGCATTTCATCAAGGTAGAATGCAAACAAAGTGTCTTTATACATTACAATGTCTCTTATACCATAAGAGCTATAATACGATGCAACCCCATTCTCAACAACATATGTGTATCGACCCTGCGAATAAAAAAGTTTATCATCATATACGACAAAGTTATTTTGCGGCCCTTCATCTGTTCCAACCTGAATTGTATTGGCAGCCGTTCCGTCGGTGGACCATAAAGTTTCATTGCTCCCTCCAAAATATATCAAACTGTCAAATATAATGTTATCCTCCATTTCAACATCGAAGACCATCTGAGTTCCGGCTTCAGTTCCATCAGTAACCCATAATTGGTTATTGGCCCCAAAATATAACAGGTCATTATAAATTATATAGCTATCGGGATTACTGCTACCCGATCCGGGATTGATATCTTTTAGGAGAAAGGTGCCATCTTCTGTGCCATCACTTACCCAGGGTTCATTTCCATGTGTACCATCATTTGCTAAAAAATACAGTTTTCCCTTATAAGCGAAAAAGTTCCTGGGCAGGCTGTTCCCATCCGGATTAATGTCCTTCACTAATTCGAATGTCTGGCTGTAAGACGCTGTATATAAAAATAAAAACAGGAGGGTAAAGATTTTATGCATAGGATAAGTAGTTTAAATTATATTAAATATAAGAATCACACAATTGATCCGGCAGCATAACTTATTAATTCTATTAGTTTTAACAGGATTTTAACAACACCTGATTAAAACTTGTTCGCATAGAAGTACCTTATCCGCCATGCATTAGATGTCAATGGATTTCTTACAGCCAAGTCCGGAGAGTGATAGGGGTTGCCTCTCGACAGTGAAGTGGGGAATTGATTGGAAATTCCCGGATGCTTATCAATACAAGAGAGACCAAAGCTAACAACCAGTATTATTAGAGTTCTTTTTATGATTTGGTTTTATACAGTCAAAAAAATGCCGTTTCGTTTGTCAAGGATTGTAAGATCACTCTTAAATTTAGAATACTGTATTGTTCTTACTTCACCACGGAGACTTTCCTTGTTATGCAGTGATCCCCGATGATGATCCTGACCATGTAGAATCCGGCAGGTATACCTGAGATGTTCATTTCCTGAACACCAGACGAAGTGAAAATGTTCCTTTGAATAACATGACCCAATTCATCCAGGATCACTATTTCTGTCTTATCAATGGGTGATCCGTTCACTGTTTCCTGTATGGATATCCTGATGAAATCCCTGGCCGGATTCGGATAAATGACCAGGTTAAATCCAACTGTTTCATGGATCTCTTTACCTACAGATTCGTTAAAGTATCCGGGGGTCAGAGCCACCGATTTTACCCACGGGCCGACGCCATCGGGATACCTGTTATATGAATGTCCAGGGTATATTAACGGAAAAGTGACGGAATCAAGAAGCACCATGGAAGTGGATAATTCCTGGTAAAGGCCCACCTGCTCCCCTTCCCTGTTCAATTTAAATCCAAGGTGCAGGACCCCCTGATCCGGTTCGTTATCGGCCCAGAAAACCATAAATCCTCCCGGCTCAATGGTCGTGATCTCGGGCTGCGATTCCGGTATCATCCACTTTCGAGGCTTCGCCAATGAATCTGTCAGGTACAAACCTCCCATATCCACCGCTGCATCTCCTGCATTGTAAACCTCTATCCAGTCGTCACTGTCGCCATATTCATCTTCGTATTCACTTGAATTGTATGATACTATCTCATTGATAAAAATGTCTGGTACTTCTGGCCTTTTTTCCAAATGTGCAACGATATCCAGATCTCCAAGGGTTGTAACTTTCAAAGTGTCTGTGCTTGAGCGGAAGGATTCCCCTGAATTAACACCACTGTCGGTGATCAACCATTCAACAAATGTATATCCTGCCTGCACCGCAACGGTCAGTTCCAGTGGCATTTCGGGATAATATACACCCGAGTAATCGGTATGGTCAAGTGGAATGCCATTCAGGATGATTTTTCCTCCTCTCTCGCAATGCAGGTTAACTTCGATATTAACAGAATTCTGAAGGTCGAATGTTGATTCGAGATGGGCCAGCGCATACGGAGGCCGTTCACGTGCAAAATCTCTCATGGTTTCAACATTGTTCTCCCAGACATCCATCGAATATATGCCTCCTTCACTTCCCCACCGGGCAATATGCCGAGGCATCTCATCTGCAAGATTGTTGCTCAGCGAGTCGACAATATGAATGATCCTATCGGGATCATAGGTGCTATAAATATGACTCAGGTATGTGCTGATAAACCTGTTGCGGAATTCTTCGTTGCCGGTCAGTTTTATAAATGCGCGTGTGGCCCATGGTGCTTTTAATTCCTTATGAACATAATCATTTATGTCGGGATCAAGCGCTTTGTCAAACATGTTGGTGGTGACTTTCGCCCATTCGAATCCGTTGAATCCAAAGTCCGTATCAAACATCATCCACCTCCATTTTCCACCCGGCGCTGATGGTCGCCACAGCCTGTAATTATTCGCAGGCCAGTCAATATTACATGAATAAATCTCCGTGATCATGTAGTTGATAAATTCATCAATATCGATCATCGAAGCTGCAATGGTGTAATTTTCACTGTTTGACAGATCATTGTTCTCCAGGAAACCCATCAGCTCATTGTAGTGCGCTTCGCTTCCTGCAATAAGCTCATTATTTTTTATGATATCAATACTGTCTGGATTCAAGCCGTAATTACTTTCGCAATATTCTTCATTGTGTTTATCACGAATATTCTGAATTCCCCAATACTCCCCGTTCAGGTAGACTACTACTGGCTGATATGCCTGGTAATCAAGATCCATCTGACCTTCGGTATTGATATGAATCAGGGCATCCCTGAACAATGTTCCGCGCCATGTTCCCTGCCAGTCATTTCCTGAATTCCTCAGGATAAATGATTTGTAGACAGTAGTTTCTCTCCCTGGCATCAGCGGATAATCGATCGATCCATCACCGTACCTGCTCCTTGCATAAATGGCCATCGATTTCTGGGCAAAGCCCCGGCTGGCTCCTCCGAATATTTTAAATCCACCATTAATATTAACGACGGATTCCCCACCGGGAAGAAAATATTCGAATCCGCATGGCCGCTCCCAGTCCTCTGTGTAGTTGACATATATTCCTGAAGCTGGATCCCACAGATGATCCGGGTCTGTGAAAAGTGAAATGACAGGGAGGGTATGGTTGGGATCATCAATGAAGTAAGTTTGATTCACAGTTTTGCCGGGCAGCATTCCCTCCTGGTATTCCCTGGCACGCACAATTGTTGTGGAGGAAATTGAAATAGGGTTTTGATATACTGAAGATGAAATTGAAGGCGCTGTGCCATCAGTTGTGTACCTGATAATAGCTTCTTCGTTGATTGGTGCCAGTGCCACAGAAACAGGTGCATCGTAGAAACCACTTTCCACCGAGAAAGACGGGTTTCCCGATATTCCGGCGAATCCAACACCGGCATTCACTTCCCCGGGAGTAGGATTTGCGAAATAGAGCCAGCCATCACCGGATGGATTTCTTCCATATGAATAATCGGATTGCTGGGCTCCAAAAATAATGGAATCAATCATTGTTCCTCCAGAATGAAAAAGATAGATCTCCTCTCCCGCCCCGCTTAATTTAAATGAGGTATGCAGACCGGTGTTGGTGCCATCAGCCCAGAGCAGAAGATATGCTTCCGGCGGAATGGACGTGCCTTCCGGAACAACCCACTTCCCCGGGATCTCAGCATTGTCGGCAATAAAATAACTTGAGATATCTATGGAAGAGCTGCCACTGTTATACAATTCAATCCAGTCAGCAAACTCATTGAAATCCGGGTCTTTTATACTGGAAGTATTTATCGCCTGGAACTCATTGATGATCACCTGGGCAAACACCTCCCGGGAAAGACTATATGAGAGAATAAGGCTTATAAGTAAAGCCAGGATATGAAGCCGCCGATTCAACCTGAAAAATTTTCGTTAGTAATGATTGCTAAAGATGGCCCTTTTTAATCATATCTCAAGTTTAACGGGCATATAACTAACCGGCAGATTAATTTTTCTCCAGCCACCTTAATTTTGCAATCCTGATCCCTTTTTCATTGATCATACGCGTAAATTTCTTTCCATCTTTGCATTTTTCCATGACAGTAATCTTCAACCAACTCAGATATCTGGGTAGATTAAATGTAGCAAGATTATTAGCCAGGGGTAACAGATAAACATCAGTATAACAAAAATTTTAACCTTTATAAACATGAGTTCAGAGGCTCATTTGAATTGCTTTGTGTTGTCCTCCTTAACAAGAATCATATGAGATAATATTTCGGTGGACATGGGTAGCAACTCATTTGCCGGTATGGCTGAAAAACAGGCACTTGATATCGATCCGGATATTATTCCGAAAAGCAGGAATTTCTATGGGAATACACTAGAAAGACTTGTATTCCAGTGAATGATGCAAGGTCCTTAATTACGCAAAGAGACAACAAATTTACTCGTGAAGTCAGGACTGCTGATGGGAATTTGAATCTTTGATTTTTTAACTAAAACTACGCCACCATGTACAGGCTCAGTCTAACTCCCTACGGCTTCTTCTTTGCTGGAAGTACCAGTCCAGGAGGTTCAGACAACGAGAATAATCAGTCAGTCAGACCCCCGTCCACGAATACAATTGTTGTCCCGGAATCTCCGGGTTATGGCTTCAATAATCAACAAAGTCAAAATGACATCAATACAATGGATCATCATTTAGTCTCTTCATGCAGTGTGCAAACCTGATACTAACAGCCTAATACAAATGAAGCAAATAACAAGCATCCTCTTCATCCTGTTTTGCATGATTAGCAGTGGCTATTCGCAGGATATCTACGAAATTAAGACAATACAAACTTCCTATATACTCAGTGGCGGGAAGGGAGCGCCATTGAACATCGCCTATTATGGTTCCCGCCTGAGTGATATCTCAAATGTAGATTTCAACAAAATAGGGCTCAATACGGAGGTCTATCCTGCATACGGGATTCATGGCGAGGAAGAGAAGGCGCTGCATGTAATTCACGGCGATGGAAATCTTTCCCTGAAATTGTTGCTGGAAGAGGTTATTGAATCTGATGAATCCTCCAATGTAAAAACCACCTGTTTCAGGCTGAAAGATGAAGTCTACCCTTTTTATGTAGAAATTTATTATAAGGCATACTTCAATGAGGACATCATCGAAACGTGGACAGAGATATATCATAAAGAAAAAAAGGCTGTTTGCCTGGAGAAATTCGCATCGGCCTACTTACCGGTAAAATGCTTTAAACCCTATCTGAGCCATTTTCATGGAAACTGGGGCAATGAGTTCCGCCTCTTCGAGGAGGAACTGCAACGCGGCATGAAAACCATTAAAAACAGGGATGGAATCAGGAACACCGACCGGGACAATCCATCATTCATGCTCAGTACAGATGGCCCTGCAACGGAAAACCACGGAAATATCATTGCAGGAACACTGGCCTGGACTGGGAGTTATAGCATCACCTTAGACCGGAGTCTCCAGAATGATGTACATATTATCGCAGGTATAAATGAAAGCACCGGAGAATGGACACTTTCAAAGAATGACCGGTTCGTGACCCCGGAACTGATCCTGACTTTCAGCTCACAGGGGAAAGGAGAGATCAGCCGCAATTACCATCGCTGGGCCAGGAAATATAAACTACTGGGAGGGGATCAATTGCGGCCTGTGATCCTGAACAGCTGGGAAGGCGTTTACATGGATATAGAGGAAGATGTAATGTTTGCCATGATGGATGACTTCGCCGCCCTGGGAGGAGAAATGTTCGTAATGGATGATGGCTGGTTTGGAAACACATATCCAAGGAACAGCGGATCGGCAGGGCTGGGTGACTGGCAACCTGATAAAAAGAAACTTCCAAACGGCTTGCAGCCGTTAATTGATCATGCCCGATCCCAGCATCTGAAATTCGGTATCTGGGTGGAGCCTGAAATGGTCAATGACAATTCAGAACTGGCTCATAAACATCCTGACTGGATCGTCCACCAGGAGAACAGGCAGACCATCAAGGGACGGGGAGACTCCCAGATGCTCCTCGATCTGTCGAATCCTGAAGTACAGGATTTTGTTTTTGAAACCATCCACCGGCTGCTA
>CAKZNC010000010.1 GCA_937129385.1 uncultured Bacteroidota bacterium | reverse complement strand
CGTATTGACCTCGCACTTGATGGTACGGGGAAGGCAGATATTTCAACCGGACTCGGATTTTTTGATCATATGCTTGACCAGATCGCACGACATGGTCAGTTTGATGTCGGTGTACAGGTCGATGGAGATCTTCATGTGGACGAGCACCATACGGTTGAAGATACGGCACTGGCGCTGGGAGAGGCATTTCTTCGTGCACTGGGGAATAAGAAAGGATTGCAGCGTTATGGTTTCACACTGCCGATGGATGACTCGCTTGCAAGTGTTGCAGTGGATTTCGGGGGACGCCCCTGGCTGGTCTGGGAGGCAGATTTTAAGAGGGAGAAGGTAGGCGATGTGCCCACAGAATTGTTCTTCCATTTTTTTAAATCATTCTCCGACACTGCAAAATGCAACCTGAACATCAAGGCAGAAGGGAGCAATGAACACCATAAGATCGAGGCGATATTCAAGGCCTTCAGCAAGGCACTGCGGCATGCTACCTCCCTGGATATCAGCAGTGACCAGTTGCCAAGCACAAAAGGTACCCTGTAGCAGCTTTTTGCAGAAATGCCGCGGTTAGTGATTCAGAAAACAGGAACAGATGAAAATAGCCATTATAAAATACAATGCGGGAAATATCCGGTCGGTGGATTTTGCACTACGCAGGATGGGTCTTGAAGCTGAGATCACCGATGATCATGAAAAGATCAGGTCGGCCGACAAAGTGATCTTTCCCGGGGTCGGCGAGGCAGCTTCAACGATGAAGCACCTTACAGCCAATGGACTGGATAATCTTCTCAGGGAGCTGAAACAACCCGTTTTGGGCATCTGCCTCGGACAGCAACTGATGTGTCGTCAGTCGGAGGAGGGAGATGCAAGCTGCATCGGGATCTTCGATGAACCGGTCTTAAGATTTCCACCAGGGGAAAAGGTCCCGCACATGGGATGGAACCAGCTGACCGATCCGGCAGGGGACCTGTTTAAGGGGGTCGAACCGGGGGCATATGTCTATTTTATTCATTCCTATTATGTGCCGTTATGTACAGAGACTGTTGCAGGATGCGAATATATCACCGGTTTCAGTGCAGCTCTGCACAGGTACAATTTCTATGCAACCCAGTTCCACCCAGAAAAAAGTGGTCCAACCGGGCAAAAGATACTTGAAAATTTCATTGCGCTATGATCGATATCATTCCAGCTATAGACCTGATTGGAGGCAAATGTGTAAGGCTTACCAGGGGTGATTACTCCAGGAAAAGTGAGTATGGAGATCCGGTGGACATGGCGCTTCGATTTGTTGACCATGGATTGAAAAGACTTCACCTGGTCGACCTGGATGGTGCGAAAGAGGGAAAGGTGGTCAATTACAAGGTGCTGGAGCGGATCGCTTCACGTACACCTCTTGAAATCGATGCCGGGGGAGGGATCAAGACAGATGAGGATCTGAAGATCGTTTTTGAATCGGGTGCTGCCATGGCCACCGGGGGCAGTATCGCGGTGAAGAACCCCGATGTGTTCGAAGGATGGTTAAGGGCATTTGGCCCTGAGCGCATCATCCTCGGAAGTGATTTCAGGGATGGGAAGATCGCTGTTTCAGGATGGGAAGAGGAGACCACCGAGGAGTTGATGCCTTTCCTGGAAAAGTGGACGAAAAAAGGCATTGCAAAGACCATCTGCACGGATATCAGTCGGGATGGCGTTTTGCAAGGAACATCAGAAAAAGTTTATAGTGAACTCCTGGAGCGGTTTCCGGATCTCTACCTGGTGGCCAGTGGCGGGGTATCAGACCTTGAAGACGTTGAGGCACTTTCTGAGAAGAATATTCCTGCTGTGATTATCGGGAAGGCCATTTATGAAGGCAGGATCAGTTTAACGGACCTGGAAAAATATGTCAATTGAAATATGTTAGCAAAAAGAATCATACCATGCCTCGATGTCCGGGACGGAAAAACCGTCAAAGGAATCAATTTCGTGGATATCCGGGAAGTCGGAGACCCGGTTGAGCTAGGTGCCAAGTATGCCCGTGACGGGGCAGATGAGCTTGTCTACCTGGACATCACGGCCTCGCATGAAGAACGGAAATTATTTGCCGACCTGGTCAGGAGGATCGCAGCGAACCTCAATATACCCTTTTCTGTTGGAGGCGGGATCAATGAGCTGAGGGATGCCGACGTGCTTCTGTCGGCCGGGGCTGATAAGGTGTCTGTCAACAGCGCGGCCATCCGGACTCCCGGACTGGTGGACCAGATCGCTTCCGGGTTTGGGAGTCAGTTTGTGATCGTTGCCATCGATGCGCGGTATGAAAACGGACGCTGGGGCGTTTACATCAACGGTGGACGGGTGCCGGTAGATAAAGAACTTTTCAGTTGGGCCCGCGAAGTCCAGGACCGCGGGGCGGGGGAGATCCTCTTTACCTCCATGAACCACGACGGAACGAAAAACGGGTTTGCCTGTGATGCGCTGAGAGTGCTCTCAGAATCCCTCTCCATCCCGGTGATCGCTTCCGGAGGTGCGGGCAGGGAGGAACATTTCGTGGAGGTTTTCAATGAAGGGAAGGCCGATGCTGCACTGGCGGCAAGTATTTTTCATTACAACGAGATCCCTGTACCCAAATTGAAGGAATATTTAAAAACAAACAAGATCAACGTAAGATAGCAATGATGGACTTTGAAAAGATGGACGGACTTGTTCCGGCAATTATCCAGGATGCGACGACATCCAGGGTACTGATGCTCGGTTTCATGAACCCCGAGGCGTATGAGAAGACGAAGAGTGAGGGTAAGGTGACATTTTACAGCCGGACTAAGAGGCGATTATGGACAAAAGGGGAGGAAAGCGGCAATTTCCTGGATGTCAGGGAGATAATTGAGGATTGCGACAACGATACCCTGCTAGTAAAGGTGGACCCTCGCGGACCGGTATGTCATACGGGGGAAGACACCTGCTTTTCGGAGAAAAACAGTCCGGACCTCTCCTTCCTTCGTGAATTGCAGGATCTGATTGCTACGCGAAAGCGGGAGATGCCAGAGAAGAGTTACACCACCAGCCTTTTCAGCAAAGGCATTAACAAGATTGCCCAGAAGGTGGGTGAGGAGGCGGTCGAACTGGTGATCGAGGCAAAGGACAGCAATGATGAATTGTTCCTGAATGAATCAGCCGACCTCGTCTACCACTTGCTGGTGCTGCTTACGCAGAAGGGGTTTGACCTGCGGGATGTGGTGAGGGTGCTGGAGGAGCGGCATGGATAGGGAGGAGAGTTAAGAGTTAAGAGTTAAGTTAAGAGTTAAGAGTTAAGAGTCGAGAGTGGCGATTGCCCTTTGGCAGGCTCAGGGCTCCAATGCAAAATTTAATCAGACAAATTCTGAA
>CAKZNC010000009.1 GCA_937129385.1 uncultured Bacteroidota bacterium | reverse complement strand
ACATAAACAATCCCTCTTTCCCCCCGAACCAGGGAATCCCCGCGCTGTCCACTTCAACGACGTAGCCATTCCTGACAGGTGCTTCGGGATGAGGATAGAAGTAGACACTGTCGTCGTAAACCTTCGCCACCGTAGTTGAGGTAACCACCCAATAGAATCCCTCCGGATCATGGGCGATGTCAGTGACCCATCCTTTGGCCCCGGCCGAAAATTCCTTGACAATGCGGCTAGTTCCATTTTTTTTGATGATCAGGCCTTTGCTTGTCTGCCCGACGAAAATGGAGGAGTCGGCCGGACTCTGGTATACCTTTTCCACTGCTGAATGAACATAGGGAACTCTGGAAAAGGTACCGTCCTTATATTCTAATACAGCATTGCCCTGGGTGAAGAATATCCTGCCGTCAAAAAGTGTTGTGCTCCCCATGTAGAAGACTACGTCGTTAACTTGTCTGTAAGAATGCACATCCCTGATCTTTTCACCGTCCCAAACCTGGAGCGATTTATTCAGGGAGGCAAACCAGATCCTGTCGTCCGGACCCTCAACAACAGACCAGATGTTGGTTTCCAGTCCATCCATTTCTGTAAAATTCAGGAAGCTGGTGGATAATACCTTGAATAGTCCCTCCTCCCCATATACCCACAAAACATTGTCCCTGTCTACAAATATATTGTAGATCAGTCCGTGCGACCACGGAATTTCCAGGTACCTGTTATAATCTATCAGGGTGATCTTGTCTCTCCGGTCAGGGTTAAAACTGTAGTTTAATGGTCTGAAAAAGGTGGAGGTCTCAGTTTGCGGATCGAGTTTTTGGAAACGGCCATTCTCGAGTAGAAAATGCGCCCCATTTATTTTCGCAATTACACGGTTTTCATAAGATTGCCGGATTGACGCCTGCTCATATCTCCCGACTTTCCGGAATTTGTCCTCCTTATACAACCATATTCCGCCTTTGCTTCCTAGCATCACGAAACAATCAGAAGGAAGATCATACCTGATCTGCACCACATTTCCCCCATCCGGCAGGTCCAGTAACTCCGACCGGTCCTGCAGGGTGTCATCCCTGTAAAACAGAAGTTTTTTATCGCTGTGGTTCCTGCCGTTGTACATCCACAGGCCATCCTTTTTGTCAAATGCCGCCCATGCAATGTTATTTGCGTGACCATGCTGATTGATCCGATATGGTAAAAACCGTGTACCTTCCAGTCGTGCTATTCCATTCGAGGTTACTGCGTAGATATCTCCTTTGCTGTCCTGTAAGATCCGGATACAACGGTTGTCAACCAGTCCGTCTTCACTGTAATAATTTACAAAGGATTGACCGTCAAACCGCGCGATCCCGTTCCGGGTGCCAATCCACAGATATCCGCGCCGGTCCTGCATGACCGTATTTACCTGAGACTGGTTGAGGCCGTCAACGGGGGTGTATGTCCTGATGGAATAGGACTGACCAGATACTGTTGAGAACAGCATTGCAAATACCAGTGAATAGAGCTGGAGTGCGAAGCTTTTCAAGCTGTAGATTTCAGGTTGTTGGTTGTTGCAATATAATGAAAATCTATGAAAGATTTTTCGCACCTTGCAACAAGTTAATTCTCCAATAATTTATAGAAACAACGCAGCTCTGATACCACACGAAAAATGACCAGTTTCCAAACTGCAATTGTCAGAACACCCTGTCCCATGATGGTCCACGGGATCACTTCAGCAGGATTGGGTGCGCCGGATTACCGGCTGGCGCTGAAGCAGCACAAGGCATACGTCTCTGCGCTCAGATCGCTTGGCCTGCAGGTGACCATGCTGGAACCGGACAGTTCCTACCCGGACTCGACTTTCGTGGAGGATGTGGCCCTGTGTACCTCGAAAATGGCAGTAGTCACTTCACCAGGTGCTGTGGCCAGGATGGGAGAGGAGGCGGGTATGGAGAAGGTGCTTTCCGGTTATTTTGATCATTTGGAACGCATATCTTATCCTGGCACCCTGGAGGCGGGAGATGTGATGATGGTGGGAGATCACTTTTATATTGGTATTTCGGAAAGAACCAACCAGAACGGGGCCGAGCAATTGATCCGAATTCTTCAAAGATACGGAATGACGGGCGAGGGAGTTCGTTTCGATGAAATGCTGCACCTGAAGACCGGGGTTTCATACCTGGAAGATGATACGATGCTGGTTATTGATGAGCTTTCGGCGCATCCTGCTTTCGAACGATTTAAAAAGATCATTGTGCCCCCTGAAGAGGCATACGCCGCCAATGCCGTATGGGTAAACAACACGGTACTGCTCGCGAAAGGATATCCGAAGACTCTCCGTAACCTGGAGTGTAACGGTTACAGAGTGCTCCTTCTTGATGTTTCCGAGTTCCGCAAGCTGGACGGCGGACTGAGCTGTCTGAGTCTGAGATTTTAATGAAGTTAAGAGTTAAGAGTTAAGAGTTAAGAGAGATTGGGTGAGTGGACATAGGTGCAGTGTGGTACGTAATATTTTTCTTAAATTGCATCAAAACCTTTGATCATGGATCTCTCATTACGGCCACAACAGCGCCCCGGGCACCGGATGCATACGGTCACCATCGAGGAGATCCTTCGATTGGGAGAAGACTCCGGAAGGGACCGCCCTGCATTGGAAAATTACTTCTCCCCTACGAAGAAAGAACAGTTCATCAAGGACTTCCTGCATTATCTCAACACCTCCCTCCTTGAGATGAAACACGGCAACATGGACATGGACCTCTACCTGGTTTTCGTGCTCTCGTTCCAGTTCATTACTCCTTTGCTGGAGATCCATGCCGAAAAGGAGTTCGGATTGTTCTGTCGCCTGCTGGAACAGAAATACGATATTAAAGATCCCGATATCAACCTCCATTTCACGGCGGACGAATATAACAGGGATACGATGGGAGAGGAGGAGGCACTGTCATCCTTCCGGGATGAACTGGATGAATCCTATTCCGGTCGGCGGGAGGTAAAGGAACCGGTACAAAAACGTTTGAAACAGGACGGTGTCGACGCCATCATGAAATGGCAGCAGAAAAAAGGTCTCCCGGAACTAGCCGAAGCCTTTGGCCGGTGTGTTGTGCTCCCTTCGTTTTTCTCCTTCAAGGACAAAAAGTTACTTGATTTCTATCGCCGTTCCACGGAAGGGATCACCTACGAAGTGGCGGTGCCTGAAATAAATTCAACATCTACATGATACGTACAGGTATGTTCGTTATAGGGATTGTCGCCATGTTCTTCCTGGGAGGAGCACCCAGTCAGATATCAATTGCTGATAGCGAATACGATCCTTTTCAACCGGTTCAAATCATTACATCCGCACACGGTCCGGATCAAAATGGTCCGGTGATCCCCGGTTATGCTGAACCACTGCCGGAGGGCCCCGGCCTGTCTGTAAATTATATAAACGACATTGGAATTGTCGATGATCCATCTGTTTTGTTCGCTGATGACTTTGAACAATCGATGCTTGATGAACATTGGGACCACACATGGGCCAACCGGGGAGAGAGCAGGATCATCCATGACAAAATCGGGGTCCATTCAGGAGGGTCAGCATATATGGCTCGTATCCACCGACCGGCAGATGGACCTTCGAGTGTGGGTGCCAGGAAATTCCTCCTGCCGGGTCATGACACACTGTTTTTCCGGTATTATGCAAAGTACAGCAGTAATTCTGAGCTCTATCATGGCGGTACCCATAACGCGGCCAGCATTGCGGCGCGGCGCCCGGACGAAATCTATGAAAGCTATGCCGGTGTTTATGCCAAAGGTGACAACCTCTACTCAATAATTCTCGATACCTGGCGTCCCGATTCCACTGTTGCTTCACCGGGCGAAATGGCCTTTTATTGCTACCACATGCACCAGGGACACCAGTGGGGCGACCATTTCTTTCCATCGGGGCGTGTATTGCCTGGCGGAAGGGAGCTTTTTGGTCCGAAATTCGTCCCTCGGGATGATTTCACCCCTGAACGGGGACGCTGGTATTGTTATGAGCTTATGATCATTGCAAATACACCAGGGGAGCGCAATGGAAGGGCCGCATTTTGGGTAGACGGAATACTGACCGGCGATTTCCCGAACCTGGAATTCAGGAATACAGCCGAGCTGAAGCCCAATCGCATTGCCTTCCAGTTATATACCCACAATGAACAGATCACTGGTGATGTGACCATGTGGTTTGATGATGCGGTGGCAGCTACCTCATATATCGGTCCGCGTACAGAACGCTAAACACCAATAGAAATTCCGAAAAACGGGCTACCACCCTCTCTCCCTGAATGCTTCCATCACCTGCCGGGAGATTTTACCGGGACGACCATCGCCAATTTTTACGCCCTCCACACCCACAATCGGTGTGATGTCCCGCGAGGTACTGGCCATGAACATCTCGTCAAAATCGTGGAACGCCTTCATTTCGATGTCCTCCACCCGAACATCGGGTAAGATGGACAACACCTGCTTTCGGGTGATACCCTCAAGGATCCCTGATGCCGGGGTGTAGATGGTATTGTCCTTCACCAGGAATAGATTGGCCCGGGAGGCTTCCCTGATGTGGTCATCGTGGTAGAGCACATCCACCGCATTGAATTCCCTGAATTTCTTTCTAAGCCGGACGGTATTAAAATAGTTGAGGGTTTTGATCAGGGGATCTGGGCGGACATATTCATGGCTGATAAGTTGTACGCCTCTTTTATAACTCTCTGCCGGGGGCCGCGTCCATGGCACATTCAGGATCATAAAATTGGGAGATCCGGTGACCGTGGCCAGTGTATCGGAAAAGCCCCCGGTTACAATTACCTTGAACGCACCATTCTCTTCGCGATTTTCCCCGTGCAGGTCATGAATGATGGAGGTGAATGCATCCTTGGTCATCAGTGTGGAAGTGTCCCGGAGTGTTCCCCGTATGGGATCGATTTCGGCAAGCTTCATGGAGTTGAAGAGTCGGTCGGTATAATCCTCCAGCCAAGGAATCTGCCCGTTGCGCGCACGGAAAAAATCAAACACACCATATCCACGCTGCATCTGCAGATCGGAAACATGAATCTGAAGCTCCGGGTAGGGGATGAGGTCACCGTTGAAATAGCAGAGGTTGGAAGTTTTCATTGTTTGAGAGATGGAATTGTCATTCGATCATGCTAATTTAGAATATTTCTTGTAAGGGGCAAGGGGCAATGGGCAATGGGCAATGGGCAATGGGCAATGGGCAAAGGGCAATGGGCAATGGGCAATAGTGAAAACTGCCTACTGCCTACTGCCTACTGCCGACTGCCTACTGCCGACTGCCTACTGC
>CAKZNC010000008.1 GCA_937129385.1 uncultured Bacteroidota bacterium | reverse complement strand
CCCGCGTAATGTTCAGGATACACACCATCCTCCGGAAAGGAGGGAGCTTTTTTGCCCCCTGCACCCCAGATGTTTCCGTGGTAGACATCATGATCGTCGGGGATACAAACCGTGGGGGTATTGCGCATCAGCTCGCCTGTGCTCCAAAGGAAGATGTACCATTTATACAGGTAATCCAACTCGGTATTTCCAGGTGTGGTGAAGTCGGGCGGGGTGGGACGACCTTCATAGATCTGGTCCCCGGTAAAAAAGAGTATATCGGGATCCTGCTCCTTCACGGATTGCACAAAAGCGTTGTGCGGAAACCAGAGCCGGTCGGGATAGTCACACCTGGTTCCGTTGATACTTCCCTCCATGTGTGAGATGCATGAGAATGCACCGGCAACAAGCTCCTCCTTATCGACAGGATCGGCCTTGATGATCCCACTGTAATAATAGGTCTTCATCCTGCCTTTTTTATCATTTAGTCGATATGCCAGCCTGTACTCGTGTTCGGTCGAACTGTTCCAGTTCTCCATCCTGAAGTTGGCGGTGAAAGCTTTTTCGGCGATCGTGGAAGAGTCTGTTTCATGCCAGATGATCTCCCCCGATTGTCGTGTCCACAAACGCACATATTGGTCATCCTCCTTGCCAATGGGTGGCAGCTGGGCGGTGAGTTTCAGGGTCTCCCTGCTAAGCGTATGCTGAACGCCCATGAAGGGGCCAAATCTTCTCTCATTGTTTATGGCCAGGGCATTGCCCCTGAGTTTAAGTTTTCCGAACCAGTAGGAGGGGCCTTCATTATCCTTCTCGATGTGGTTAACCGCGATGGCGATGTTGCCTCTTAAGCGGTCAAAGGGGATCTTTGTAAGGTTGTTATGGCTTAGCTGATCGTTGGTGGCCTGGTCAATGGCAACTGCTGAGATCGTATAACTGCTGTCACTGTTCATATAGATATCAACTTTCAAAAGCAGACTGTCGGGATAGTTCTGCTCAGGCAGGTTCTGCATTGAACCGATCACCTCCCGGTTGGCCCCATTGTCCATGAAGATCACCTGGCCATTTTCATTCACAGCTACGATCAATCCGCCAGCATCTCCCGGTGAATGGTGAATCAGTGCACTGGCGCGATAATCCATGGATCCCTTGCCGGCGCCGATAAGTACACCGGCCCATCCGTCATTACCCCTCCTGGAAGCCATGGAATCCAGTCCCAGCTTTAGGGAGATCTCAAGCTTACCCCGGACCGAATCGACCTGGTGGGTAAGCAGGTGTACTGTTCTGAGTCCCAGCTGACTGTTGACACATTTCAGCTTATTGTCCTCAATTCTCCAGTCCTGCAGCCTGTTGGCCCAGAATTCGGGACCCACCCAAACCCTGTCGGGTTGGTATTCCCAGGTACTTGAATACTCGGGCACAGTCCGGTTGCATGATGAGGCAAGAAGGATGATTGTGAGTACGATAGCTGAATGAATGAATTTTTTCATTGGTCTCTTTTTTAAGGTTCTTACCACAGACCAGAGGTCAGCTCTGACCTGATATTATAAAGGGTTTTGCAAGGGGTCGGAATCCCAATCCGGTCACCTGGATAAAATAGAGTCCATCAGGCAACATGGTCGTGTCGATCGATGCAGTAGCTGCATTTGATTTATATATATGATCAACGATTCTTATTTCAGTCCCGGTAGCATTGATGATGCTGACCTTTATATTTTTAAATCTGGAAATTGGTGCAGAAAAATGCATATGTAAGCAATTATTTGCCGGGTTTGGGTATACCTTAATTTCGGCTCCTGGTCTTGCCAGGTCAGTTTCTGCGGAAGATTCCTTTGCTTCCACCACGACAAATACGGGAATTTCCCCGGCTTCTATGGTTACACTCCCGTTCTCCAGGGCCACCCGGGTTACGAGTCCGTCCGGATACTCACTGTTTAGTGTAACAATGGATACTGAGTCGGTCAGTTCCTCTATTTCCAGTGTAAAGGGAGCAGGTTGGTCTGATCCGGAATTGCGCCAGCAGGAGTAAACCGAGTGCTTTGCGGAATGTTCTGTGAACCTCATCACCTTCAATTCCTCCTGGTCGGTGATTACATCCCGGAAATACAGATCTTCGAGAAGCCGGTACATGGTATGCATGTAATACCATGATAATTTTCTTTTATGTCCCTCCTCCTTGGAGGTCGTTAATCCGGAGTCGGCGTACCTCAGTTCTGAACCACCCGGATCTGCATCCCTGATCATGAATTGCGCTGCCCGGTCCACACCAGCGGCAGCAAGCAACATAAAGGTCCTCATGTTCCAGCCGGCCTGCACCTCCACGGAGGTGAGCGTGCCGATTGCTGGGGCCCTGTTCATGGATGTCGGGTTGGTATCATAGCCAAATTCAGTCAGCCAGACTTCATTCCCGGGAGCATGCAGATCTCTCCATCTGACCACCGCTGCGACCTTATCCCTGTAGTTGTCATCTTCCGGACTGATGCCTGTTTCATTCCTGGTGAAGGCGTAATGGTGCACATTGATGACATCAACCGGCCAGTCAGTATCTGTACGGTGTTGCCCGAACCATTTCCGCATCCCGGTCAGGTAACTTGTATCCAGCCCCGCCAGTCCGCCCATGACAAATTTTGCCTCTGGATCGGCCTGCTTGATCCCTGTTCCTGCTCCCAGGCTTCCCTGGTGACCATCTATATTTGCGCTGGCCATGGCCGCATATTGTGCCGGGGTAAATTCTGCAGACGGACCCTCCCAGTCCTTGTCCTGCTCATTCCAGTCTTCATAATACCGGATCAGCCCGAGGCCTGTCTTTTTCACCTGTCCGCTGTTGACAAGCAACATGCTGTCCGGCACTGTTGCAGCTCCATACCGCGCGGCATACTGGTACTGCAGTTCCGCAATCTCCCTGTATGAATAGGGAAGGGCAGGATCCTCGTCTCCGACCACGGGTCTGTCATTTGCAGCAGGCTGTAGCCAGGTCGGGGATGACCAGAGTACCGGGCAGACCATCACCTGGTTGGTTGCCAGTTCATTGTAAAAGGCATCAAAATCCCAGAAGCCGTTCCATCGGTTGTATTCGAAAACATCGTTCTCAATCTCGGTAAATGACCAGGGATGGTATTCCCTGATCCATCCCACTGGTTCCAGTCTGTCTACCGGTACATCGATGAATGAATTTGTACCCATGAATGCTCCCATGGGATACCTGGCCGTGATGGTATCCTCCGGTGAGGGTTCAGAGGCGGTACCATTAAAGCCGCATATAGATGGTATAGTTGCAAACAGTAAAAAAACGAATGGGAAGAGCATTTTTTTCATTTCCTGGCTTTTACCCTGTAAATGTACGAAAAACTAAAAAAGATTATATTTTTGTTGATCTGAACCATCGCCAATGACCATTCTCGGGATCTCAGCCTATTATCATGATGCTGCAGCTGCACTGATCAGTGATGAGAAAATTATTGCCGCAGCACAGGAAGAGCGTTTTTCCAGGAAGAAGCATGATGCATCTTTTCCTGCAGCCGCAATACGTTATTGCCTGGAGGAAGGAGGGCTTGACATCAACCAGGTCGATGCGATCGTCTTCTACGACAAGCCGTTCCTGAAGTTCGAAAGATTACTTGAGACCTATTACCATTTTGTCCCCCGCGGCATTGTCTCCTTTGTTACCTCCATCCCGGTCTGGATAAAGGAAAAACTATTTTTAAAGGGTCTGCTGAAAAAGGAGCTGAAAAAATCTGAAGGATACCGGGCAGATCAGGTGCCGTTGTTGTTTTCGGAGCACCATCTTTCTCATGCTGCAAGTGCGTTCTTTCCGTCACCGTTCACGGAGGCTGCCATTCTGACCATCAACGGGGTGGGAGAGTGGTCAACGGCTTCCATCGGAAAGG
>CAKZNC010000007.1 GCA_937129385.1 uncultured Bacteroidota bacterium | reverse complement strand
TTAGCTCAGTTTTTCATCAAGTACCGAGGTGATCTGTTGTCTGTTCTGAATGCTTGTTGTGGCATGTGCAACACTCCCGTTCTTATAGTACATGGTGAAGGGTAGTCCCATGAATCCCCTGCATTCAGGAGCGTTCCTGATGACTGCAGCTTCAGGAGAATCAAATGCCATGCTGAAGAATTTCACATTTTCATATTCATCTTCCAGCTCCTCCATGGTCTCATATACAGGGATACACATCGGCCCCATCCGGCCGCAGCATACCATTACATTTTCGTTCTCACTGATAATTTTTTCCAGCTCGGCGGCTGATTCGATCTCGCGGACCGGTGTCTGTAACATTTTCATACTTTTGTCTTTAAATTACTATTTTCTTGTTTTACTTTTTCTCTGCACTGAGCAACCTGGCATAATTCCTGAAATAGTGTTGCTCTTTAAAATTTTCATAGCCATGGCTGCCGAGGATCTCTTTCCAGTCCTTCTCGATATAATCAAATGCATAGATGCACTCGACCTTCTTAAAAACCAGTCGGTGGTGCCACGGCATCTCCTCCATATCAAATTCTGCGAAATCGAGGATCATCAGTTTGCCGCCTTTTTTCAGACTGGCAGTTGCATTTTCAAGGATCCGCTTTCTCACGTCGTGTGGAAAACCATGTATGACAAAACTCAGCAGCACTTTATCGAATTGTTTTTTTATGCTGAATGGAATGTCGATCCGTTGCTTTTGGAATTCGATTCGCTGGTCCCCGGCATGTTTCTCAAGGAAACGCTTTTCCATCACAGGTGACAGGTCGATACCTGTGATCCTTCCCGATTCTCCGATATGATCAGCCATCAGTGCTGCATTTTTACCGGTGCCACATCCCAGGTCCAGGATCTCATCATCTTCGCTGATCTCCATATCCAGGATCGCACGTCGAATGAACCGGTCATACTTCCCGAATGAAATGGTATTCATGATCCGGTCGTAATGCCGCGCAATCGTCGGGGTAAGTTCAATCTTTGATCCTTCGTACAGTGGCTTTGCCATGATCTATTCTTTAATTCACTGCAAAAGTACGAGGAGGATATGGGATGCACTGTGATTAAAGTTACAGAGGGGTGAAGGGCAAGGGGCAAGGGGCAAGGGGCAATGGGCAATGAGCAATGTGCAACGGATAAGCTATAGGGGCTGCGGAATTCATTCCGCAGATCAATGCAAAGCTATGAGCCATACGCATCACTTAAGCTGAAAAAGCTATTGAATTCATTCCGCAGGTTCAGGCAAAATCAACGATAAGGCCAGTTGTCAGCCTTCAGTCGTCAGCCTTCAGTCGTCAGCCAGAGTGGGCAGGGGAGGATTTACTTACGGCTTACATAGAGTCCATCGAAGACGACGGTCCAGCTCTTTCCTCCGTCCCGGGTCATTTCCCAGGTTTGCCTGACCTCATTGCCGGCCGGTTGCCAGGTGATCCTGCTTCCGGAGCGTCCGTCGAAACCGGTCATCACCATTTTTCCATCGCTGATTCCTCCCTGGAGCTTCAGTACCGTTCCGGCATTGTCGATCCAGAACTGTTCCCAGTTCCCGGTCTTCCGGTTGTAGGTATTCAGACTCTTCCCCTTAAAGGGTCTGCCGGGAGTATGATAATTCTCCAGGATTCCTGTTGAATCGTTTATGGATTGAATGTGACTGGTCCCGACAATTGTATCGGTACCGTATTTGTAGACATCCCATTTCCCAAGCCAGAAATCAAACTGGTGGTAATTGCTGTTTGATTCCGGGTCCTTCGCCGGTTTTTGTTGTGCGGAACCATTTTGCAACCCGGTATTCAGCAGGATCATCATCACAACGCCTGCAATGGTCCTGGAAAAGTTTTTCTTCATGATATACAGGTTAAGTTCAGGTTGGGGCAATGAAAAAGAGAGGGGATGCATATTATATAGATGCACTGAATCAGTTTAACCCTATCTTCCCAGCTGATCTTTTACATGCGACATCACTGTGATGAAGTTTTCAGTCCAGATCTCATCCCGGTTTTCATCCAGGTAGCCGAGGAGTTGTTCATGTGCCTCCGCCGTTACATTCAGGTATCCACCCCCGACAGAATGGAACATGAAGACTGCAATGGTTCCTTTTTCCTGTGCCTCCTTTACGTATGCGATCAATTCCTCGCCGGTTGGATCATTCACTCCCCAGCTTGGAACGAACCAGGGGTCCACCTCCTCCATGCTTGTAGGAATGGGACCGTCAGAGCGGGCTGCCAGGAAAAGCTCTTGCACCACCCCCTTGAAACTGTCACCATCGGCCAGGTAGTCGGAGCAGGTATAGCCGTAGGTCCGCACATCATTTCCATCCACCGCTTTCATCAATGTATTGGCCAGTGCAAGTTCATCCCTGATCTGCGTGATCGTATAGGTATTCAGATCATACTCCTCCGGCACCCAGTCGAGCCTTTCCCCGTCACACGGATGAAAAAGGGAGTGATTCCCAAGTTCATGTCCGCTTTCAATAATAGCCCGCCACTCATCCATCCTGTTGAAGAGGGAATATGATTTTCCGGTACAATAGAATGTGCCAAGGAAACCATGGGCGTCAAGTGCAGGCACAGCCACATCGAGGTGACCGTCAAGGCCGTCGTCATAGGTGAGGATTACCGCAGATGTAAATTGATCCGGCCATTGGAAATCTGATTGAGCTTTTCCGGGTATTGTTCCCAGGATCAGTGACAGCAGTATTGCAAATGAATGTTTCATTTTAGTATGTTTTTGTCATCGCTTCCGGCACTGCGATGATGTAGTTGGCCTTGTCTTCGTGCTCAGGATCCAGTTTGGAGATATCCTCCTGGGAAACCGTGGTGATGGTGACGATCTGCAGTTCGGTTACCGATCGTTGCAGGAAGTAATTGATGCTCTCGAAATCGTCGGAATGATAAGCACCATTGAAATGCAGGAAGGTCTCCCCACGACCGAAATTCTTCAGGATAAAAAATGCCATAGTGGCGTCCTTGACCGCCTGGGCGTCCCTGAAATTTTCAGGGTTCCCATGCATTCCCATAGGGTTTTGCGCCATCAGTGAGCTATATGCATTCAGTGTTGTATCATATTCCAGTGGGAGGGGCATCATGTAATGACGGGCCTCCTCAGGAAGCCTGCTGAGGGAATCTAGTCCCATCCGGAACACCAGGTTGGCATATCGCCTGGGGATATTGGTGGCAATAAACCGGAGGTCATTTTCCCGGGCATACTCGATCAATGGCTTGTAATCGGTCTTGTAGTTGTCCCAGAGGCGCATCTCCTTTTCGAAGGATCGCTGGGAGATCAGTCCTGAAAAATATTCATCCATGATCAGCTGTCCGTCTGCCTCGAACATCTCTGCACCGAGCACCAGTTTATCCCCGAGCACTTCGTAAAGGTCCTTTGTCAGCTCAAACTGCAGCCAGTGCGCAATGGCGTTATTGTGTTGTTCCCCGAACAGGATCACATTGGCCCGCTTGCAGTCATTCAGCATCCGCTCATAACGAATGGCTCGTCCGCGTTGGTTGTACAGTTCATACGCCTGCTTTTGCGAAAACAACGGAGTTACAAGAAAAGCGAGTATAGAGAGCAGGGTGATCTTCGATATTGATTTCATCTTCTGGTTGAATTTTTGTTTCAGGTATTAGACAGTTAAAGGTAAGGAAAGTTTGAATGATTCGGTATGAGGTATGCGTTATGCGTTATGCGTTATGCGGTATGCTTAGGGCGTGGAGCTTCGATATCACTTTACACTCTGCGAATATTTCGCGCCACTCTGCGGTTAAATCCAACGAGCGCAGCGAGTTCTCTGCAGTTAAATATCCTGGTCAACCCTCATGGACGAAGCGAAACTCTATAGGGCTCTCAGCGAAAAACCTCTGTGCACTTTGCGGTTATAAGGGCAGAAGGTATAGAGCGATAATTCAAATGAATAGCTTTTTTCATTCCATTGGCAATTCAATTATCTTTAATTTTGTAAAACGGATCAATCTAAACCTGTAAAACATTTCACCAATGAAAACCATGCGCACCACGATCACTGTCCTTTCATTATTTCTCTCTGGAATTTGCAGTCTGCATGCCCAGCAGGGAAAGTCCCTGGAACTGGAAGACATCATGAAATTCCAACATTCCGAATCTCCATCCATATCGGAAGACGGGAAATGGGTCACCCATGTAGCTGCGCCCGACCGGGGGGATTCTGATGTATTAGTTTATTCCAGTAATGGGAAGGAGAAATACCATATTGAAGGAGCGGATAAACCCGTTTTTTCAAATGACGGCAACTGGGTGGCCATGTCAAAGGTAGTGCCTGCCCTGGATCTGGAGAATGCCGGTAAAGACAGGTCAAAATCGCCAAAACCGGGGCTGGTTTTGCTGAATACGGCGTCGGGTGAGCAGCTCCGGATCGACAGCGTCAGCCGGTTTTTATTTAGTAATGACAGCAGGTCGCTGTTTGTGCATCGCACAGGGAAAGATAACGGTAAAAAGGAAGGGTCGGAGCTGGGGTCGGACCTGCAGGTAATTGGTCTGCCCGGAATGGAACAGCGTGAGATCCCTTTTGTAAAAGAGTTCATGGCCGACAGCACCTCCACCTGGCTGGCCTATATTGTTTCTGACACGCTTCCCGGGAACAACGGGGTATATATTGACTCCCTCGCAGGAGGTACAACAATACCACTGGTGAAATATGACAGCGCCACCTGGTCGTCCTACCTAACATGGTGTGACAGTCGGGATGAACTGGTCTTCCTCCTGGGCGACCTTGATGAGGAGGGCAACCGGCTGAGCGCGGCGCTCTGGTCGTGGCGGCCGCAAATTGATGCTGCCGAAGAGATGCTCAGCGATGGGGACCTGGAACCGGGATGGAGGATCTATCACAAGAACAGGCTGACCTGGTCGGATGACGGTCTGCATCTTTTTCTCGGGACGAAACCTGAAGATGAGATCATTCCCCCTGGTGAAGAGGACAAGGATTCCATCACGGATCTTTTCAACAAGGAGGAGATCCTGGCAAAGCGGGAGGTAGATGTCTGGCATTGGGATGATCCCTTTATCAACACCCATCAGAAAAAGCGCTGGAAGAGGGAGAAGCACCGCACCTATACTGGTGTGGTTTCCATCAGGAACGGTAAGTTTACGCAGCTGGCAGACCGCGAAGTGCCTGGTCTGCGTGTTGTTCCCTCAGCTCTTTATGCCATCGGGTACAGCGATCTGCCTTACCGGAAGCGGATGACCTGGGACGGCAGTTATTACGATTTCTATGTTGTCAACGTGGAATCGGGCAACCGACAGCTGGTGGCGAAGGAGCTCCAGGAGAGCGCCCGGATCTCACCGGATGGTGAGCATGTTGCGTGGTACAATAATGATCACTGGCACCTGATGAATGCTGTGACCGGGGAGCGCCTGGTGTTGAATGAATCCCTGGCGGTGCCGTTTTACGATGAAGACTGGGATTACCCGGCCGATCGTCCGGGTTACGGGATTGCCGGGTGGATTGCCGGAGCGACCGGGGCTGTGCTGATCTATGACAAATTTGACATCTGGAAATTCCCGTTCGATGGTGGGGAGCCGGTGTGCATGACCGAAGGCCGGGGTCGTGAGACAGGCGTACAATTCAGGATAAAAAAACTGGATGATGAGAAATTGTGGTACAAGGAAGAGGACGAAGTATTGCTGACCGGCTACCACGACCTGGAGAAGCACAGGGGTATATACGGTATGAAGATCGGGGAGCCGGGGGTGTCTGAGTTGGCGGGTGGAGCATACAGGTATTCGCTGGTGGCGCAAGCGGAGGATGCGGATAGGATTCTTTTCACACGTGAAACTTACCGGGAGTTTCCGGACCTGTGGGTGACCAATGGGAAGTTCAGGAAGCTGGAGAAGTTATCTGACCTTGGGAGTCAGACGGATGGGTTTGCGTGGGGCGATGCGGAGCTTGTGGAATGGATGTCGGTGGATGGGAGGCCGATCCAGGGCATACTGATTAAGCCGGGCAATTACGAGCCCGGGAAACAATACCCGGTGTTGGTCTATTATTATCGGTTCTTCACTCCGAGGATGTATAGTTTCCCTGATATGCTGATCAACCACCGGCCGGTGTTTCCGTATTATGCGAGCAATGACTATGCGGTCTTTTTGCCGGACATCAGGTTTGATATCGGGACCCCCGGGTATGCGGCCACGAAATGCCTGGTGCCGGGTGTGCAGAATCTGATTGACATGGGGATTGCAGATCCTGCGGCTGTGGGGTTACATGGCCATTCGTGGAGTGGGTACCAGACGGCTTTTGTGATTACGCAGACCGATCTTTTTGCGTGTGCCATTGCCGGGGCGCCGGTTTCGAACATGACATCGGCTTACAGCGGGATCCGGTGGGGAAGCGGACTGGCAAGGCAGTTTCAGTACGAGAAGTCGCAGAGCCGGATTGGCGGGAGCCTTTGGGAGGCGCGGGACAAATACATTGAGAACTCACCAGTGTTCTACGCAGATCGAATTGAGACACCATTGCTGATTCAGTTTGGTGACAAGGATGAGGCGGTGCCGTGGTACCAGGGGATCGAGTTGTACCTGGCGATGCGCCGGCTGGAGAAGGATTGTATCTTTTTGCAGTACCGGGGTGAGCCGCACCATCTGAAAAAATATGCCAACCAGCTGGATTATACGATCAAATTCAGGGAATACCTCGATCATTATTTGAAGGGGGAGGCGCCTGCGGCATGGATCGAGGAAGGGGTGGAATATAGGGGGGAGTAGCCAGTCGGCAGTCGGCAGTCGGCAGTCGGCAGTCGGCAGACTTAATACAGATTATCCGGGCCCTGAGCCTGCCGAAGGGCCGCTACTTAATCGCATTCTCGATGATCTCGTCAACAACCTCGGGGTTGAGCAAGGTGGAGGTGTCGCCCATGTCGTCGAGGTCTTTAGCGGCCACTTTCCGCAGGATGCGTCGCATGATCTTTCCTGACCGTGTTTTCGGGAGTCCGCTTGTAAACTGGATCTTATCGAGTTTGGCGATGGGTCCGATGTGTTCGGTGATGATCTGGTTGATCTCCTTTCGCACATTTTCATGCACGCGCCACTCTCCGACATTCTTCAGGATAACAAAACCATACAATGCACTTCCCTTGATCTCGTGTGGGAATCCTACGATGGCTGATTCGACAACCGACGGGTGTTCATTGATGGCGTCCTCGATGGGTGCTGTTCCGAGGTTGTGACCGGAAACGATAACCACATCATCGACCCGGCCGGTGATCCTGTAGTACCCCACTTCGTCGCGAAATGCACCGTCACCTGTGAAATAGTGGTCCTTGAACCGGTCGAAATAGGTCTGCCTGAACCGTTCATGGTCGCCCCAGATGGTGCGCGCTATGGAGGGCCAGGGAAATTTAATGCAGAGGTTTCCGTTGACCTGGTTGTTGTTGATCTCAGCACCTTCGTCGTCGAGCAAAACCGGTTGAATACCCGGCAGCGGCAGGGTGGCATAGGTAGGTTTCGTAGGGGTGGTAAAGGGAATGGGTGAAATCATGATCCCCCCGGTCTCGGTCTGCCACCAGGTGTCGACGATCGGACTGCGTTTTTTCCCGATGTTGTCGTTGTACCAGTGCCAGGCATCTTCGTTGATCGGTTCGCCCACAGTACCGAGTACTTTCAGCGACGACAGGTCGTGGTTCTCCACGTGTTCAAGGTCCTGCTTGGCGAGTGCGCGGATCACCGTGGGAGCGGTGTAGAACTGGTTCACCTTGTGTTTTTCGACAATCTCCCAGAACCTGCCGTAGTGCGGGTGCGTTGGGATTCCTTCATACATGACCGAAGTGGCCCCGTTGGCCAGAGGTCCGTATACAATGTAGCTGTGCCCTGTGATCCAGCCGATATCAGCAGTACACCAGTAAATGTCCTCCTCGTTGTACTGGAAAATATTTTTAAATGTGAAGGCCGTGTAAACCAGGTATCCCGCACTGGTATGTACCATTCCTTTGGGTTTTCCAGTGGAACCAGAGGTGTAAAGGATGAACAGGGGATCTTCGGCTTTGACGATCTCCATGCTGCAATAGGTATGTGATTTTTCGAGCAATGGCTGGAGCCATTTATCACGGCCCTCCTTCATTTTGATGTTGGAATTGATCCTTTTTGCTACCAGCACAGATTCGACGCAAGGGGTTTTCTCCAATGCCTCATCGGCGATCCCCTTGAGATCGATGGTCTTTTCCCCACGGTATGATCCGTCGGCGGTGATGAGCATCTTGCATTCGGCATCATTGATCCTGGTGGCCAGGGCAGTCGCTGAGAACCCGGCGAAGACGACGGAGTGGACGGCCCCTATGCGGGCACAGGCGAGCAGTGCAACGGCCAGGTCGGGGATCATGGGCATGTAGATGCATACCCGGTCACCTTTTTCGATGCCCTCCTCTTTCAGTACGTTGGCAAACCGGCACACCCGATCGTGAAGCTGTCGATAGGTGATGTATTCTGTCTCTTCGTCCGGGTTATTGGGTTCGAAGATAATGGCGTTTTTATCGGCTTTCGTCTGCAAATGCCGGTCCAGGCAGTTTTCGGCCACGTTCAGTTCGGCGCCCCTGAACCATTTGACTTCGGGCTTTTTGAAGTCCCATTCCAATACACTGTCCCATCGTTTGTGCCAGAGGAAATGTTCTTCGGCGATCTCCTCCCAGAAGTTTTCAGGTTCGGTAATGGATTTGCGATATACCTGGAAATACTCCTCAAGGTGTTTGATGTGGTAGTTGCTCATGGTGTTTGGGTTGGTTAAGATGACGTATTGACGGTTAAATCAAAGGTGCAACAATGAAACACCGGATTTGGTTCAAGGGAGCAGGTGGCTATGAGGTGATCATGCATGGTGACGTAGGGTGATAAGGGGTGCAAAACTTGTTATCAAGAGAATTATATCGTAGTTTTAATGAGGATATCAAACGCGGATACGTCTCTATGGAAATCATCCGGTATTTAGAAGCTCTATGAAAATCAGAAGACAACGAATCAGGTTAGGGATATTCATCTTTATGAGTACCATATTGCTGGCCTCCCTGATCATTTTTTTTGCTGCCAACCAACTGTTTGAAAAGTCGGATACCTATTACATTTCGTACCAGGATATTTCTGTGAGCGGACTCGAGGTGGGGAGTCCGGTCAATTACCTGGGGATCAAGATCGGGGTCATTTCCAACATCCGTATTGATCCGGATGATGTGAATTCGATCATTGTAGAATTGTCGGTCGACGAGGGCACGCCGATCAAGGAGGATACGCAGGCAGACATCACCACATTGGGAATCACAGGACTGAAGGCCATTGAGATCCGCGGGGGAAGTAACGAAGCAGAGATGCTGCAGGACGGGGACGAAATCGAGGCCGGGAACTCGAGCACGGCACAAATCACGGGAAAGGCGAATATCATTGCAGAGAAGACCGAAAAGGTAATCAATAACCTTCAGCTTTTCACAGAGCCTGAAAACATGCAGGTCTTTACCGATGCAGCGAGAAATATCAATTCGCTTGCGATGCAACTTAACAGTACGACAGATCTTCTGGAGGAGATGGTGAGGGAAAACAGGGCGGACATAAAAGAGACTGTTGCGACCACAAGCAGGATTGCAAAAACCCTGGATCAATCGAGTATTGCCATGCGTGAAACGATCAATGGTTTAAACAGAATGATTCGAGGGGATACGATCCAGCAGATCATCGGGAATGCAGGCGACATTTCCAATCAGATCAGGGAGTCGGATCTGAAAAAACTGATACAAAATCTTGCAGAGATGACCGAGCAGACAGGAGTCTTGCTGTACAAGTTTGACAAGGAGCTGGACATGAACAGCGAGGAATTGAACAGAAGCCTTGAATTGCTTCGCATAACACTTATGAATCTCGAGGAGACCACAAACAAAATCAATTCAGATCCATCGATATTGTTCAGGGGCCTGGAAGACAAAAACATCCCGGACAGAAGACTTGATAAATAGAAAATATTACCAATATGAATACCAGAGCCATTGTTCCATTTATGTTACTCTTGATCCTGTCGGGGTGTATTTCAGAGCAGGCAGTGATCAATAAATACTACACGATAGAAGAGACCGGGAATGAAGGGTCGGACGTCAATGAGCAGGTAGCGATGATCGGCGGCTTTTGTGAGGTTGCACCAGTCGAGATCAACTCAATGTACGAGCGGACGCAAATCGTGAATCGGTCTGCATCACACGAGATCACCTATTACAAATATCACCAGTGGGCCATTCGGCCCTCGGTGTCCATTCGGGAGATGGTGGTCGCACAGATGGAGGATACCGATTTATTCGAAGGGGTATCAACAAGGTACATGAGTAGAATACCGGATTACCGTTTGTTAACCAAAGTGCGCAAATTGGAGGTGTTTGAAGATGAGGATGAGGATGGTTTTTCGGCATTGCTGGATATCGAATTCAGGTTATTGGATGCTTCAGGTACGATCCTGCTCGACCACGGGACGGTCAGTAAGGAGGAACTAAAAGATAAGGATCTGAACCTATTTGCAGAGGCGGTGAGCAGTATCATTAGCCAGGAGCTGGATCAGTTCATTGAAATGGTCGGGAAGAACGAAATTACCGAAGTGCAATCCGCACCGGGGGAACAATAAGAGAAGCGTATGTCAGACAGTCCAGGCCAACAATCCAGGTATTTTCTGAGAGGAGAGGTTCTTGAGATCGATGGGGATTTCACTTTCAGGACCATTCATGGTTTTATTCAGTATTGCCGGAAGACACTCCCACAATTTTCCGGTGAACATCTTACCATAGATATTGAGGGCATCAGGTCGATGGACAGCGGAGGTGTCACAGCCATCAATTTTATCAGGAAGGATCTTGAGAAGCGTGGTATCGGAACTACATTAAGCGGAGGCAGCAGCAGAACCAGGAAGAAACTGGATGTTTTTTCTGAGGCAGAGGCAGGTATTGAAGAAGAATCTGAGGAACTGGTAAGAAAGGCGGGTTACTTTGAAAAACTTGGGAAACGCAGTGCTGAAATTTTTAACAAATATGTCACCAGTTTCTTCAAATTGATGTCAGAGATCACTTACTGGACGTTTGCCGGGTTGTTCACAAAGCGTGCTTACCGCAAAGGTGAAGTATCGAACCAGGCGGTCCTGATGGGTGTCAATGCTGCGCTGATCGTCGGGATGATGTCATTCATCATCGGGCTTGTTCTTGCATTGCAATCTGCGGCCCAGCTGCGTTCCTTCGGTGCCAATATTTATATTGTGGACCTGACGGTGATAGCCATGATGAGTGAAATGGGTCCGCTGATTACAGCCATCATGGTTGCAGGGAGAAGCGGTTCTTCCATTGCGGCAGAGATTGCCACGATGAAGGTTACTTCAGAAACCGATGCGCTGAAGACCATGGGGGTAATTCCGGTTCGTTTTATCGTTGTTCCGAAAATGTACGGTGGATTACTCACCATGCCTTTTCTAACAATCCTCGCCGATGTGCTGGGGATCATGGGGGGAATGCTCATCGCAGGCGCATACCTGGATATTGCACCGGTGGTCTTCCTGAACAGGATGGGGGATGTGCTCTATCTGAGGGACATCATTTTCGGTGTGGTCAAGAGCCTGGTATTTATCTACCTGATTGTGATTTCGGGTAGTTATTTTGGTTTCAGTGCGAGCAAAGTTGACTCCGGTGTGGGGAGGGTAACGACCAGTGCGGTTGTCTTCTCAATTGCACTTGTGATTTTTGCCGACAGTATTATGGGCCTGTTTTTTTATTAATTATTTGTCTTGAAAGAGATGGAAGGCAAGCATAGCATCATAGAGGTAAAGGACCTGATTTCGGTGATGAACAATACAGTCATTCTTTCCGACATCAATTTTCACGTTGAGCAGGGTGAGATTGCCGTGATCATCGGGGGCAGCGGTTCCGGGAAGACCACAGTTCTCAAGCACCTTCTTGGACTTTATCATTCCATGGACCAGGCAGTGTCTGTGATGGGGGAGAATCCTTCTGTGCTGGAGGAGCATGAGCAAAAGGCCTTCTATAAGAAGATCGGGGTGATGTACCAGGAGGGAGCACTATTGAAATCCCTGACCGTGGGGGAGAATGTGGGTTTGCCATTGGAGCAGCACACGAATCTGCCGCCGGATTTTATTACGGAGGTTGTGCGCCTCAAACTCCAGATGGTGCAGTTAGAGAATGCGATCGACAAATTCCCGTCACAGTTAAGTGGAGGTATGCTGAAGAGGGCGGCCCTTGCCCGGGCAATTGTGATGGATCCGCCGGTGCTGTTTTGTGATGAACCCGGGTCCGGACTCGATCCGGTCACCCTGTATGCCCTTGACGAACTAATCATCAACCTGAAGGAGCAACTGGGTATGACCGTTGTAATGGTCACTCATGATGTATCCAGTGTGCTTCACATGGCGGATCGGGTCATTTTTCTCGAGAAGGGAGTTTCGATTTTCCAGGGAACTGTAAAAGATGCGAAATATTCGGATCATGCCAACATCCGGGAATTTTTTGCCAGGGGGATGGGAGAGTAGCAAATTCTCTTATTTATTTTAAACACAAAGAAAATGGAAAATATTATAACACTTAATAAATCAAATATCGATAAAGAGCATATCTGTTGTGCTATTTCGGATAAAAAATGCAAAGACAGTTATGAATTAAAAAAAGACTGGCTAAGACGGGAATTCGAAAATGGATATGTTTTACGTAGGCTTGATGCACGAGCAAAAGTATTTATTGAGTATGGACC
>CAKZNC010000006.1 GCA_937129385.1 uncultured Bacteroidota bacterium | reverse complement strand
ATCTTTCTTTTATCAAGACCAATAATAAGGGTTTGTTTTTCAGGTGGCAGGGTCTCATCGGGAGTTGATTCATCCTGGCTATAGTCGAAATCCTCATTGGTGGAATATACTACTCCCAATCGCTTCTTCCAGTCATTATCCATGCGCGCTTTTTATACAAATGTAATGGATAGTTGGCAAGATATTCAAAAAAATGACAGCAATTAACTGTTTCCCATCTCGAGCTGGTTGCGGATCAACTCATAATACTTCCCTTTTTTTGCAGTGAGCTGCTGGTGGGTTCCCTTTTCCATGACCTGTCCCTGTTCAAGAAGGACGATCTGACTGGCATTTTTAACAGTACTCAGCCGGTGAGCGACGATTACAACGGTTTTATTCCTGAATACCTCTGTAAGGTTGTCCATGATCTTTTTCTCATTGGTGGCATCAAGTGAACTGGTCCCTTCGTCGATAAACAGGAAATCAGGATCGTTGTAAATTGCCCGTGCGATCAGGATGCGTTGTTTCTCACCACCGCTGAGCGATAACCCTTGTGCCCCGATGATGGAGTTATATCCCAGGGGCAGCTGATCGATAAATTCATCAATACATGCCATTTTTGCTGCATGAACCAGCTTGATTGTATCAATATCTTCCTGGCCCAGGGCAATGTTCCTGGCAATGGTGTCAGCAAAAATATAACCGTCTTGCATGACAACACCACAATGCTTCCTCCAGAAATCGACCGGGATATGTACGATGCTCTGATCCCCGATGCGTATTTCTCCTTCAGTGGGTGGATAAAAGCCAAGGAGGAGCTTTACGAGGGTTGTTTTTCCACTGCCACTCCTTCCCACCAATGCAGTGACTGAATTTGCAGGCAGACCGAGATTGATATTTTTCAAAACAGGCTTTGCATGCGGACCGCCATAGGTAAATGACAGGTCCCGAATGGCGATGCCTGAGCTCCCCAGCAGGAGTGGTATTCCTCCACGGTCTTCAGATTCATCCGTGGTATCGTGGACCTCACCTAGTCTTTCAAGACTGATCCCTGCGTCCTGGGCACGATGCATGAAGTCGATCATCTGCTCAAGTGGCACATTCAGTTGTCCAAGAATATAGCTCACAGCAAGCAGCATACCGATGGTCATGGATCCGTTGATTACAGCCAGCGCTGCAACTACAGTGATCAGTACGTTCTTTAATTCATTTACGAACCGGCCTCCCGCCTCCTGGTACTGGTCAATTGACAGACCCTTCATGTTGATCCTGAAAAGTCCTGCCTGGATATTTTCCCATTCCCATCTCTTGGAACGTTCGGCATTGAAGATCTTGATGTCCTGGATTCCCTGGACAAGCTGAATTAATTTTCCCTGGTTCTCCGATAGTTTCGTAAACTGTTTGTGGTCAAGGACACGTCTTTTTTTCATGAAGATCCATACCCACAGGAAATAGAGGAGTGATCCGGCTATAAATATCAGGAGGATCTTCCAACTGAAAATAGCGAGAACAATCGAAAAGATCACAAGGTTGAACAGGGAGAAGAGGATATTCAATGAAGAGGTTGTGACAAAACTTTCAACTCTCTTATGATCGCTGATTCGCTGGAGGATATCACCGGTGTGTTTAGTGTCAAAAAATCCAACTGGAAGTTTCATAAGCTTGGTCAGGAAATCTGAGATCAACGATATGTTGATCCTGGTGCTCATATGCAGAAGGATCCATCGCCTGATGAAGTTAACCCCCATGGCACTCATGATCAGGACGAACTGGAAAGCCAGGATCAGGTAGATAAATCCGGGATCGGAATTTCCGATTCCAAAATCAACGATTCCCTGGAACAGGAACGGTAGCAATAGCTGAATAACGGAGCCGATGATCAATCCGATCAGCAACTGAACTCCAAGGCGTTTATGAGGAAACAGGTATTTCTTCAAAAATCCCAGCCCCTTTTCCCTCCGTTCTTCAGAATCCGCATGATAGAAGGTCGGGGTCGGTTGCAGCAACAGCACCGTGCCTTTATCCTCGCCCTCCTTTTTTGTACTCAGCCACCCTTTCAGGAATTCCTCGCGGGTATAGGTAACGTGTCCAATCTGCGGGTCTGCAACATACACCTTGTCTTTCCTGATCTTGTAGACCACTACAAAGTGATTTTGTTTCCAGTGGGCGATCAGGGGCAGCGGTGCCTCTGCTTTTAATTTTTCCCACGTAAGAGAAGCGCCCAATGACTTGAATCCGATCGATTCTGCAGCATCGGCAATGCCCAGCATGGAGACTCCGTCTCTTGCAAGGTATGAGCGCTCCCTCAATGTTTGCAGTGTATAGTGCCTGCCATAATATTTTGCGATCATGCGCAGACAAGTCGGACCGCAATCCATTGCGTCAAGCTGCTGGTAAAATGGAAATCCTGCCATATCCTGCTGGTTGGTTGCCTAAAATTATAAAATATTTGGTAACAGTTTCAGCAGGTTATCAACGGTCGTCCATGTTCCTGTTAATACGCCGGATCATTTTTCTGCTTTTCCCCCTGTACTTTCCATCCATGTCAGCAAGCCGGGAAAGGTAGGGGAGTGCATTTTCAGATTGGTCCTGGCGTACAAGGATCAGCGAAAGATACCATCGGGCCTCATAGGATGCGGGCGCTTCCTGGAGTGCGGAGAGTTGTTCAAGCAGCTGTATTGCAGATGCGGTATCACCGGTCTCATAGCATGTGATGGCATACATCAGTCCGAATACAGGTTCCTCAATACCCGGTTTACCACCTGTTTCCAGTAAATACCTGGCTGCCTTGTAATTCCCGTCAAGGAACAGCCGGGCTGCCCTGGTGTCTTCATTTCGGGTCTGAATCGACTGTTCCTCCAACATGCTCATTTCAGAGGGGTTATAATAGTTGCCGGCCAGCCGGTGTGCAGACGAAGCCGGTTTGACTAAAACAATAAACAATGCTACCGCCGCTGCCAGCAGCAATCCCATTCGAAAGTCAGGTTTGAACAGAACATTTCGTTCTTTCCCGCCTGGCACAGTCTTGTTTGTAAGTTTACTGGTTTTACTCCTGAATGACCGCTCATTTTCAGAAGGAGAGCGATTTCCATATTCATGTATGTCCTGCTCGGCCATCACCGCAGCGATCAGCTCCTCTTTTGATTCTTTTCCGGTGAGATCCTCCAGGCTGAGCTCTTCCCTGATCACGTTCCATATGTTTCTTACCTCCTCTTTCTGCTCCCGGAGACCGGGGTCGTCAGTGATCCTTTTCTCAAAGGCGGCTTTCTCATCCTCCTCCATCTCTCCTGCCAGGTACCTGATGATATAATCTATATTTTTCATTTTTTCATTTTTTTGAAAAACGGATCCGATTTGATCCGCTCAATCAGGTTTTTCTTGCACCTGTACTTTTTATCAGATGCATGATGAACTGTTTTCATCCCCAATAATTTCCTGATCTCCTCAAGAGGTACCCCGTTGAAATACATTCGCAGCATTTGTTGACATTCCGGGGAAAGCTTGTTAAAATGTTTCTGAAATAGCTCCTGCATAGCATCCGGCTCCGTTTCATAAACAGCGGATGACTCTGCAACTACGTTGATCTCTTTCAACTTTTCAAGCCTTTGGAGATACTTCTTTCGCTCCTGGATCCATAACCGTTTGCAGACCGCATACAGGTAGGTACTGAATTTACACTGCAAAGTGAATTTCCCGGATTCGATCTTCCGGTAAATGATGATCATGCCCTCCTGGAAAATATCCCGGGCATTCTCACTGTTGCCGCCGTGATGCACTACATATGCATCCACATAGGGCAACAGCTCCTTATAAACATAATTGAGTACCGTGTGGTCATGGGAAATGATCCCTTTTATGATCTCTTTGTCAGAAGGCATATTCCGGCTCGTTTACTTTTTTAAATTCAAATGTAAACTTTCCATCTGTGCGATAATAGTAACTACCCAGGACCCTGGAATAGCATATGGGCGCCCCAAGCTCCCGCATGGCTGTGAGATAGTTGTACAACGACCTTTCTGAAACAGACAGTCGGGCGGCGAAATCCTCAGGATTTCCAGTTGACCTCTTCCTGATGAGGAGGTCCATCCGCTGGAGGGTTTTTATATACTTTAGCCGGGACATCTCTTGTTTACATGTTAATGTGATGAACTGGCTGATTATCGTAAATCAAAGCGTATTTTTTATTAAAAATATTATTTTGTCCTGTAAGCGCCATTCATTCAGCTAAATATATAAAATTTTCAGATTGGGTAGAACTGAATATTTTGTGACTTCAGATATATTTGACGAAATTTCAAACATCAATCACTGATCAGATATTATGAAAAAGCATTACTACATTCTTTTTATTCTCCTTCTTTCTGGCGCTACAGTGCTTGTTACCTGTGGACAGGGAAGAGAAAAACAATCTGACATCAGGCTGATCATCCGGGGAGATGATATCGGCTCATTCCATGCCGCAAACGATGGATGTATGAAGTCATACACCGATGGGATCATGCGTTCCGTAGAGATCATGGTGCCATGTGCCTGGTATCCTGAAGCCGTAAATATGCTGAATGAGGAACCGGGTCTGGATGTGGGAATACACCTGGTGATGACCAGTGAATGGGAACAAATGAAGTGGCGGCCGCTTACCGGTTATTCATCCATCACCGATCCGGGCGGGTATTTTTTTCCGATGGTCTGGCCCAACGACCGGTTTCCGCCTGACAGGGCATTCAGGGAATCGGGATGGACTTTACAGGATGTAGAAAATGAGCTTCGCGCTCAGATCGAACTCGCGAAGAAAGATATAAAAAGTGTGAGCCACATCTCTTCGCATATGGGCTTTACCAGCGCTGATCCTGCCATTGACAGCCTGGTAAAAGCACTGGCTGTTGAATATGACCTGTACATTGAGCCGTCTGACCATGGAGTAAAAAGAATGCGTGTTGAGAAGCCAGAAGGTGGCGCTGATGAAAGAATAGAGGCATTTATCACTGCCCTCAGGAACCTTGAAGCTGGGACATGGCTTTTTGTGGAGCATCCTGCCATGGATACACCAGAGATGGAATCTATAGGTCATAAAGGATATGCCGGTGTGGGCAGGGACCGACAGATTGTTACGGATGTGTTTACCAGTGATCGGGTTATCCGGGAGATTGAAAAACTCGGTATCGAGCTGATCAGTTATGCCGATCTCGTGGAGTAGGACAAGCCAAACTGTTGCAGCGGTGCGGTAAGATCGATCCCGGGCTTGTCAGAATGGAAGGTTTTCAAGGTCCACATTTCCGCCGGAGATAATTATGCCGACTTTCCTTTTCAAAAAACGTTCCTGTTTCCTGAATAGAGCAGCGATGGCGACCGCACTGGAAGGTTCGATCACGATCTTCAGTCGCTCCCAGGTGTATTTCATGGCAGCAATGATCTCTGTCTCCTCTACCCGGATAATATTGCTTACATACTTCCTGATGATCGGGAAATTCTGGTCACCAAGCTGCGTTTTCAGTCCATCGGCGATGGTGATAGGGTTCACTGAGGGCTGAATTTTCCCCATTTTGAGTGAAAGGTAAGCGTCGTCTGCACCAAAAGGCTCACTGCCAATTGTTTGTGATTCGGGTAACAGGTAGTGCTGCACAAGTGCCGTACCGGCAATCAGACCTCCGCCTCCGACAGGTGTGAGAAGCACATCCAGGTCTTTCACCTCGTTGATCATCTCCCACGCGGCAGTGGATTGACCCAATATTACATCCATATCATTAGATGGATGTATGAATGTAGCCTGCGTCCTTTCCCTGTTCTCCTGACAGGTCTTTTCCCTGGCCTCCAGGGTGGGAGCACACTTTATGATCTCTGCACCATAACTGGCAACGGCTTCAACCTTGACTGCCGGAGCATTTTCGGGCATTACGATATAGGCTTTGGTATCCAGTGACCTTGCAGCCAGCGCAAGCGCCTGGGCAAAATTCCCGGAACTGTGCGTGATCACTCCCTTCGCCCTTTCGGATTTAGGCAGTTGTAAGATGGCATTGGTGGCACCTCGCATCTTAAAAGCGCCCATGCGCTGGAAATTCTCGCATTTGAAAAAGACCGATGCACCGGTTCGCTCATTGAAGAGCCTTGAGGTCATGACAGGCGTATTGTGTACGTAAGGTTTTACCCTTTTAACGGCATCCTTAATCGCATCCAGATTTGGTATCATAACTACTGTTTTGTTTGAACGTCCAGTAAATTACGATTTTTTGCAGTGAATTCCTGAGTTTAAGCAATTTTTGTATAACCGGAACGATGCGCCACTACCTTTTCAAACTCAATTGAGGTCCACCTTCACAGTCAGTGCCAGGTCTGCCGGTCCGTAATCGAAGATACGGAAAAAATTGATCATCGGTTTCCACTCCAGCCCGATAATGAGCGGTGCCTTCCTGAATGCAAATTCTGATCCGATCAGAAGTGCTGCTCCAACAGCAAACTCGTCCGACCAGTTGCCGGAATGAAGTCCGCCCCCTGCATAATAATAGAGGCGCTCCTTTGCATAGGGGGTGAACTGGTATTCGTATAGCGCTGTGAACTGGAATCCAAACGGATTATACAGGGCCTGACCCTCAAGTGCGATGCGCTTGTCGGTAAAGTGTTTGAATACAACACCCGATGAAAATCCTGCCTTGACCCCCACGGCGTTGCGGTAGGGCTGGGCTTGTGATCCGACTGTGATCATCAAAAGCAGGATGGAGATGCTGATAATGCTTTTCATAGCCTGTTTATTCCTGGTGTACGACCCCACCGGTAAATTCATATTCCGAACTTGTAATGGAAGGGATCCTGAGCCCTTCAGGGAGAGAGGAATTGTCTGTAATAACAGACAGGGTATGGATTTTTTGCTTGGAAACTCCCCTGATGATCCATCCGGTCCTTCGGTCCACAAGGTAATCAAAGGTCTGGTTTCCTTTCATTGTCGAAACGATGGTGCCATCTGAAAATTCAATTTCCCCGGTCGATTCTGTGATCATTCCGACGCCCTGTACCCTGAGGTTTTCGCTCCCCGTATTGCTGTAATACAAAGTTTTCTGTATTTCAACCGGTTTGGCATTAAAATAGATCGTATTCACTTTGTCACACCTGGTGTCCGAACTGTCATTGTATAAATCCGTCAGTATCGATGATAGACTGTAAACAGCAGCGGATCCAAAAGACTCCGTGAGGGTTTGCCTGATGACCTGGTTTTTCGCTGAATCAATCGTGCCGTCATAGGTTACATCGCTTATCTGGCGGTCCAGGTTCCATATCCGCAGGATTTTTCCATGGTCGGACAGCCTGATCCCGAATTCAACTTCTTCCAGCAGTTCCAGGTAGCGTTGTATAGGGGTAAATGCCTCGGACCGACTGCTGATGGCATGACCACTTGAGGGGGAAAAGAAATCAAGCGCCAGATCAGAATAACTGCAGGCAATATCGTATGAACCGCCAGGCAAAATGCCAGTAACATGCATATCCAGGCGGAACTTTATATCCAGGCTGGCATTCCCGGTGATCTCCATATTGTCAGAATCCGTACCCTGGTTAAGCTCCTGCCTGATGAAGTAACGATCACCCACCTCGAGTTGGTAGCTGGGAAATTGTTCCTGCGATTGAAGAGGAAAAAATCCGGTGATAAAAAGCATGATGTAGAAGATATACCGCATTTTTAAAGTTTGGTTAAAGGTAGGGAATGTACTTAAAATTCCTTACAATGACCGACTGGAATGTTGATTTGTGATCAACCTGGGGAGGTTTTTGTATCTTTCGGTACTTTACCTGACAATCCAATGAATATACGTACCAATGCCTTGCTCTGTATTTCCTTGCTCATAGCGGTGAGCACCGCTTGTAAGAGGGAACAGGAAACCCCTCCTAATTTTGTAATTATCCAGCTTGATGACCTGGGCTATGACGATCTGTCAATTCATCGGAATTACTTGGTAGAGACACCGAATATTGATTCCATGGGAGCAACAGGTATGCGATTTGAACAGTTTTATGTCAACCCCGTTTGTGCACCGACAAGGGCATCCCTGCTGACAGGTCGGCATTTTATGAAGACTGGTGTTACGCATGTGCATGGAGGGAAGGATTTTCTAAGTCTGGATGAAACAACGATTGCCGAAGTCCTCGGGCAGTCGGGTTACCATACCGGGATGTGGGGTAAGTGGCACAGTGGTCATACGGATGGCTATTATCCATGGCAACGTGGATTTGATGAAGCCTATATGGCACGGTTGTATAAACATCGCAACAGCTCTGGTTTATTGAATGGCGCAGAGGTTCACCACCAGCGGTGGGCAGACGATGTGATCACCACGTATGCAATTGATTTTATGGACCGAAACAGGGATGAACCATTTTTTGCCTATCTCTCATTCCTCTCTGTTCATGCACCGCTGGACACACCGGATTCCCTGAAGTTAAAATATATGGAAAAGGGGCTTTCAGACGGACTGGCGACAATATATGGGATGGTGGAACACCTGGATCACTACCTGGGCAGGTTGTTTACCGCCATGGATACCATGGGCCTGGATAGAAACACAGTGGTCATGTTCATGAGTGACAATGGTCCGGCTGTGCTGAATAACTACCTTACCGATGAAGACAGGGCGATACGGTATGTCAATGATCTGAAAGGGCACAAGGGGAATGTCTGGGAAAATGGGGTGCGGTCGCCTCTTTTTGTAAAATGGCAGGGCGTGACCCAGCCAGTGATCAATTATGAACTTGTGGATGTCACAGATATTTTACCCACGATCATGGAATTTGCCGGTATCGAGCCAAACAGACAAATGATGTCGCTCGACGGCGAATCATTTGCTGAGGCAATCCTTTGCGGATGCAGCGAGCCCAGGGGGAAAGTCTCTTTTAACATGGCCAACAGGGGATGGCCGCCAACCGATCAGCCATGGACACCGATTGGTGTGCTGGATGAGTACCGGCCGGTGACACAGGCCAAAAAAGAACAGGAGGTTTTCGATGACCAGATCATTACCGTGAGAAAAGGTGCGTTTAAATTGTTGCATCATCCCGGAGATGCAAAAGGTGCGGCAAAATCCGAAGATGGATATGTGTTGGTGGATATCCTGGCAGATCCGGGGGAAGAGGTCAACCTCTACAGCCAGATGCCGGAGGTTGCAGAAGAGCTGAAGCAATTGATGAAGCAATGGTGGCAATCGGTACTCGAAGCACCTGCATCATTCAAAATGCCTGTATTCAAGGTACATGGTGAGATTGGTGATACCTGTGAGATCCTCGCGAAAGCACCTCTCGAAACCAGCGCCAATGTCAAATCCACGTTTGCATGGCTGTCCCACTGGACTGAACCCGGGGATTTTGCACGGTATGCAATTCATGTAGAGGACCCCGGACTGTATGAGGTCAGCCTGCTCTACAGCGGTCGTCCCAATGGTGCAAAAGTTATGGTTTCGGGCAATGAAAGCAGTATCTCGAATACCATTGAAACCTATGACCGGGCATTCCTGGGCAGCCTGGAGCTGGATTCTCTCGACCACGAGCTAAAACTTGAGCTCATTGCCAATCCGGCAGGTACCAATGTGTTTGACCGGTTAACTCGTATTGAGCTGCAAAGAAAATAGCAACGGGTAAATCTACCTGAAGAATGGAGTGTTAACGAAATGAGATCTGCTCGCCCTGTGTTCGCTTGAAACGGCAACTTTCTCAATGCAGGGTATGGACTCCCCGCAGAAAAGTATCTCGTTTTATTCCTTAAAAATTTATTGTTATTCGGATAACAATATCTATATTTGTGGTCTCTGAGATGCCGGGAATCCTGTCATCGAGGAGCCAAAATAGAAATCTGATCCTGAGGAAGACCTGATGGAGAAGAGATCACAGATGGATTTCTTTGTATAGCTTCCCCGGGTTCGTAAATCAATATGAAAATGATCTACGATCCGCAAACATATGCCCTTCCCGATGAACCGATGAAGCCTTTTATCTCGGAAGATGAGATCAACGGGATGCTGGAAGAATCAACCGGTGACCCTGGCCTGGTTAGGGAGATTATCGCGAAGTCACTCAACAAAAAGCGATTGTCAATGCAGGAAACTGCAGTATTGCTGAATACGACCGACCCGGAACTGATCAGCGAGATCAAGGAGGGTGCCCGTACATTGAAGGAGAATGTCTATGGGAACCGGATCGTGTTGTTTGCTCCGCTCTATGTGGGAAATCTGTGCACGAACAATTGCAGCTATTGTGGATTCCGGACCTCCAACAAGGCGCAGCAGCGGACTACGCTTACCAGCGAGGAGCTGATCAATGAAGTCGGGATGCTTGAAGATGCCGGACAGAAGCGCCTGATCCTTGTATATGGTGAACACCCCAGGTACAGCCCGGAATTCATTGCCGATACTGTCAAGACTGTATACGGTGTTAAAAAGGGCAATGGCGAGATCCGTAGGGTCAATATCAATGCCGCACCTATGGATATCGAGGGATTCAGGACAGTCAAAGAGGCCGGCATCGGAACATACCAGGTCTTCCAGGAGACCTATCACAGGGAGACCTACGCAAAGGTTCACCAGGGAGGACTGAAACGTAATTATGATTACAGGCTCACCGCCCTGGACAGGGCGCAGGAAGCAGGGATCGATGATGTGGGGATCGGTGCATTGTTTGGTCTGTATGACTGGCGTTTCGAGGTGATGGCGCTGATCCGCCACGTGAATCACTTTGAAAAGGTTTACAATGTGGGACCACACACCATCTCCTTCCCGCGGATCAAGAATGCATCAAACGTTGAGGTGGACCCCCGTTACCAGCTTTCCGATGAAGATTTTACAAGAATGGTGGCGATCCTGAGGCTTGCAGTGCCTTATACCGGACTGATCCTCACCGCCAGGGAACCGGCACATATACGGGAGGAGGTGCTTCGTTACGGAGTCTCACAGATCGACGGGGGAACGCGTATCGAAATGAAAGGTTACTCCGGGCAGAAGCCTTCACAAAATCTGGATGCTGAGCAATTTGAGATCAATGACGACCGGTCCCTGAATGAAGTGATGGAGGAGCTGATCAGGAAAGACTATATCCCTTCATTCTGTACAGCCTGCTACAGGGTGGGACGGACAGGAGAACATTTCATGGAGTTCTCCGTGCCGGGCTTTATCAAACGGTATTGTACACCCAATGCGATGCTGACACTTGCCGAATACCTGGAGGATTATGCACCGGAACAAACGAAGGAGGCTGGTTACAGGTTGATTAGTGAAAACCTGGCGAAATACGACGACGAGCGGTTCAAGAGCATGCTTGAAGAGCGACTTGAAAAGGTCAGGCAGGGGGAACGGGACCTCTACTTTTAAAATTTTTTCTCTGCTCCAGGAAAAAATCATTCAGGCCCGTTCAACACTTATTCAAACATTCGTACATTTAGAAAAAAATGTACCATGGCTGCTCAGAACACAAAATCATTTGGCACCGCCCCGGTATTCTTTACGGCGATATCAACGATCCTCGGTGCGATCCTTTTCCTGCGTTTCGGTTTTGCCGTTGGGACACTTGGGTTCTGGGGTGTGATCCTGATCATTCTCCTGGGACACCTTGTAACGATCCCCACCGCACTTGCAATCTCTGAGCTAGCTACGAATAAGCGCGTTGAAGGTGGGGGAGAGTATTTCATTATTTCCCGATCATTTGGGTTGAATATCGGTGCCACCATCGGTTTTGCCCTCTATCTCTCGCAGGCCATCAGTGTTGCCTTTTACATTATCGCGTTCACAGAGGCATTTTCATTTTTCTTTGAATGGACGACCGAACGCTTTGGAATCGACCTTCCCCGCCAGGTCATCAGTCTGCCCGCCATGCTCGGACTGTCTGTGATGATACTGACCAAGGGAGCCAACATGGGTGTTAAATTACTCTATTTCGTGGTAGTGATCCTGCTCATCTCCCTGGTGTTGTTTTTTGCGGGGAAGACAGACTTCAGTACGGCACACAGCTTTTCGATCTTCGATCTTGAAGGCAGGAACCTGGATGACTTTTTTGTGGTGTTTGCAATTATTTTTCCTGCCTTTACAGGGATGACAGCAGGGGTAGGGCTGTCTGGTGATCTGAAAAATCCGTCTAAGTCAATCCCGTTGGGTACTACACTCGGCACGGTATCTGGAATGATTATCTACTTTTTCATCGTATATAAATTGGCTTCATCTGCGAGCATTGAGGATCTGACCGGGAACCAGCTGATCATGGCCAAAATCGCCATCGGGGGCAGTTTTGTCATCCCACTCGGTCTTGCAGCATCGACAGTCTCGTCTGCCATAGGATCTGTGTTGGTGGCCCCGCGGACCCTGCAGGCCCTGGCAGGCGACCGCTCGTTTCCGTCCAAAAGAATGAACCGGTTCCTGGCCCGTGGAAGGGGAGACACCAATGAACCCTTCAACGCCACTTTGGTGACCATCGTGATCGCTTTTGTGTTTGTAGCCCTGGGAAATGTGAATACAGTGGCAGAGATCATTTCGATGTTTTTCATGGTCACATACGGGGCCCTGTGCCTGATCTCCTTCCTCTACCACTTCGGAGCCTCCCCGTCCTACCGGCCCAGCTTCAGATCGCGATGGTATATCTCGCTCGTGGGATTCCTTACAGCGATATGGGTCATGTTCAGGATCAATTCAATATATGCGCTGGCAGCCATTGTCCTGATCACGCTCCTTTATATCTATATCAGTAACTACCACAAGGGAAGGAAAGGACTCGTTTCGATCTTTTCCAATGCCCTCCTGCAATTGAATCGTGCCCTGCAGGTGTATCTTCAGCAAAGCAGGAAGTCCAGGGGGGAAAAGGAGTGGCGTCCCAGCGCAGTCTGTATATCCCAGGATTCATTTGAACGTCAGGATGCATTCCAGCTGCTCAACTGGATCAGCTACCGCTTCGGATTCGGTACCTATATCCACATGATCGAGGATTACTATTCAAAGTCGGTTCACAAGGAATCCCAGCTGATCCTCAAGAAACTGATCGACCAGTACAAGGGGATGGGAAGTCATGTCTATATCGATACATTGATCTCCCCGTCCTACACTTCGGCCATTGCCCAGACCATCCAGCTACCCGGGATCTCCGGAATGGAAAACAACATGCTGATCCTGGAATATGACCGCAAAAACCCTGTGAACCTGGACAATATCATCGATAACTATTCCCTGATCAATGCGGGAAATTTCGACATTTGTATCCTCGGAAGCAGCAAACGTCCGGTCAACTTCAGGCATGGTATAGATGTCTGGTTACGCTCGGTCGACTACAACAATTCACACCTGATGATCCTTCTCAGTTTCATTGTACAGGGACACCCGCAATGGAAAAAGAGCAAGATCAGGATCTTCGAGATATGTAAGCCCGGACAGAAGCAGGATACCCGACAAAGCCTGGAGGACCTGATCACCACAGGAAGGCTGCCCATTACCACGAAGAATATCGAGATCATTGAGGGGAATGATGCGAAGGATTTCCGGCAGGAGATCAATGAAAAATCGGAACAGGCAGCACTCACGATCATTGGTTTCACAGGTGAGTTGCTGAAATTCAAAGGCAAATCACTTTTCGAAGGTTATGATAAGCTTGGACAGATTCTGTTCGTCAACGCATTTGAAAGAAAGCAGATCCAGTAACCGTGCGATCATAACCGGTCATTAGCCGGGAGCGGAGCTTCGCTATACCGTTCAGCATAAATACCTATGAAATTGCACCTGCGATCCAGTCGCCCACTTCACTTGTCGATGCTGCTTTGTCTTGAGCGATGTCTTCGGTAACTACCCCCTGGTCCATGGATTCGTCCACAGCTTTTCGCACTGCAGCAGCCTCATCGGTCAGGTCGAGGGCTTCCAGCAACATGGCGGCTGAAAGGATCGTTGCGAGCGGATTGGCGATGTTCTTGCCGGCCGCCTGTGGGTAAGAGCCGTGGATCGGTTCAAAAACGGAGGTGTGGATTCCGACGGATGCAGAGGGAAGCAGGCCCAGTGAACCGGTGATCACGCTCGCCTCATCGGAGAGGATATCCCCGAACATGTTCTCGGTCACCATCACGTCGAATTTTTTCGGCCACTGGATGATCTGCATGGCCGCGTTGTCCACGAACATGTAATCGACCTCGATCTCCTTGTTGTCTGGTACCATCTCCTGCACAGTTTCTCTCCACAGTCGGGAAGTCGCCAGTACATTGGCCTTGTCGACCACCGTCAGTCGCTTGTTGCGCTTCCTGGCATAATCAAAGGCCAGGTCGACGATGCGGCGGACCTCCTCCTTCGAGTAGATGCTGGTGTCGTAAGCTTTTTCCCCGTTTTCGCTTCTTCCGCTGGGTTCCCCGAAATAGATCCCGCCGGTCAGCTCCCTGATCACCACGAAATCGGCACCTTCCACCAGGTCGCGACGCAGCGGTGATTTATGGATGAGTGAAGGGAAGGTTGTAACCGGACGAATGTTGGCATACAGGCCCAGTTTTTTACGCATGGCCAAAAGCCCCTGTTCGGGCCGCACTTTGGCTTTTGGATCGTTGTCGTACTTCGGGTCGCCGATGGCGCCGAACAATACTGCGTCTGATTCCATGCAGATCCGGTGGGTCTCGTCGGGATAGGGCGAGCCCGTCTGGTCTATGGCTGTGGCTCCCACGGGCGCCTCGGTGAAACTGAATTCATGGTTGTATTTTTGGGCGACAGCTTTCAATACTTTTACTGCCTGTTCGACGATCTCCGGCCCGATGCCGTCGCCGGGCAATACTGCGATCTTGTAATTCATAATGCTTTTACTGGATTGGGTTTATAAAATGGTTGATTTTTCATATTTGCGGGCGGTCAGACGTTGATCACATTGAGCATCCTTGTCGTGCCCTTGATCGCTGCGACTGTTTGGTCCGAATCAAGTCCGCGCGTCCGGAAGGTTTTGCCTTCATGTTGCCATGTGATGGTACAGAGAACGAGTGCATCGGTCTTCCCTCCCGGGGGGATTGTGACATTGTAGTCGGTCAGCACCGGGTGTGGCTTTCCCAGCTTGTCGTAAATCTTCCAGAGGGCCTGCATGAATGCGTCATACTGACCGTCTCCGCTGGCGGTCGCCTCGAATACTTTTTTATTGATCTCGATACTTAGGGTAGCCATGGAGCGGAGTCCGGCAGCGACGCTGAGTGAGTAGTTCCGTATCTTGATATTTTCTTTCACACGCTGACCCCGCAGGACATCGGAGATGATATATGGAAGGTCGTCCTGGGTGACCACCTCCTTTTTATCTTCCAGCTCGATCACCCGTTTTGTCACCTTTTTCATATCCTCTTTCGACAGCTCGATTCCAAGTTCCTCGAGGTTTTTCAGGATGCTCGCCTTTCCCGACATCTTTCCAAGTGCATAGGCACGCTTCCGGCCAAATCTTTCGGGAAGCAGATCATTGAAATAGAGGTTGTCTTTCTGATCCCCGTCGGCATGGATCCCGCTGGTTTGGGTAAATACATTCTCACCGATCAATGGCTTGTTCTCCGGGATCCTGACGCCAGAAAAAGTTTCAATGAACTTGCTTACCGAATAGAGTTTTTCGGTGTCCACCGACATGTCGTAACCGAAATGGTCCTCCACAATACCGATCACGCTTGACAGCGGAACATTGCCGGCTCGTTCTCCGAGTCCGTTCACCGTGGTGTGGATCCCGTCGATCCCGGCTTTGATGGCCGCGTATACATTTGCGGTGGCCAGGTCGTAATCGTTGTGGGCATGGAAGTCGAACGCAAGGTCGGGATACCGTTGCTTGATATCGTGGCAGAATTCAAAGGTCTCTTCGTGGTTGAGGATCCCCAGGGTATCAGGAAGCATGTAATTATCAATGGCCTCATCCTTCAGGTTGTCGAGCATGAAATAGACATAGTCGGGGGAGTGCCGCATCCCGTTGGACCAGTCTTCGAAGTAGATGTTAACCCTGATGCCTTTCTCGCCGGCCAGCTTTATGGAATTCCGGATGTCTGCCAGGTGCGCTTCGGGAGTTTTTCTTAGCTGGTTCTCGCAGTGGTTCCTGGAGCCTTTGGTGAGCAGGTTGATCACCTCGCCACCCGCCTTTTTGATCCAGTCGAGCGATGCCTCACCATCCACAAAACCAAGCACTTCCACGCGGTCGAGAAACCCGCTCTTTTTCGCCCAATTGAAAATTTCGGCAGCTCCCTGGAATTCGCCTTCCGACACCCTTGCAGATGCCACCTCGATCCGGTCCACCTTCAGCTCCTCAAGCAACAGCCTGGCCATATTTAGCTTTTCAGATGCAGTGAAGGATACCCCCGATGTTTGTTCACCATCCCGTAGGGTGGTGTCCATTACTGTTATTTTCATACTCCCCGTTTTTAATTTCGATGCATCTCGTATGCCTCAATCTTGTCCTTGATGCTGATCAGGTAATCGATATCAGTGTACCCGTTGAGCAGGCACTCTTTCTTGTAGGGGTTGATCTCAAATGATTCTTCTATGTCTGTGCCTGAAATCCGGATGACCTGGTCGGGCAGGCTTACCAGGATCTCTGTGGAGGGGTCACCTTCGATGGTGGTGAAGAGTTTCTGAAGGAACTCTTCGGAAACCTGGACGGGGAGCAGACCATTGTTCAGCGAGTTGTTTTTGAAGATATCAGCAAAGAAGCTGGAAACAACCACCCTGAAACCGTAATCATAGATTGCCCAGGCAGCATGCTCCCTGCTTGATCCGCTGCCGAAGTTCTTGCCGGCCACCAGGATCGTTCCGCTATAAGCATCCTGGTTCAGTACGAAATCTTCCCTGGTAGCGCCCGCCTTGTCATATCGCCAGTCCCTGAACAGGTTCTCTCCAAATCCCTCCCTGGTCGTTGCTTTTAAAAATCTTGCCGGGATGATCTGGTCTGTATCGACATTTTCGATCGACAGCGGAACTGCTGTTGAGACGATGGTATTGACTTTTTCTATTGCCATGATGTTCTTTTTAATTGATTAATGCAGAGGGATCTGTCACCTTGCCTGTCACTGCAACTGCGGCAGCGGTAAGCGGACTCGCAAGCATGGTCCTGGCACCGGGGCCCTGGCGGCCTTCGAAGTTCCGGTTGGAGGTGGATACGGCAAGTTTTCCTTCCGGGATCTTGTCATCATTCATGGCCAGGCATGCGGAGCATCCGGGCTGCCTGAGCTCAAATCCTGACTCTTTCAGTGCGCGGTCAATTCCCTCTTCAATGGCCTGCTTCTCTACCTGCTTTGAGCCCGGAACGATCCAGGCTGTCACGTGGTCGGCTTTCTTTTTGCCTTTCACAAAGGAGGCAAATGTGCGGAGGTCCTCGATACGCCCGTTGGTACAGCTTCCCACGAAGACAAAATCAACTGGTATGCCCTCCAGGGGTATGCCTGCTTCAAATCCCATGTACTTCAATGATTTCCTGAAGCTATTTTGCCCCGATGCCTCGATATCCGCTTCGGTCGGAATGCGCGCTTCGATCTTGGCACCCATCCCCGGATTCGTACCGTAAGTGATCATGGGGCTGATATCTGCAGCATCGTAAGTGATCTCCCTGTCAAACACAGCGCCTTCATCGGTTTTCAGCTGTTCCCACCTGCTCACTGCCTCGTCAAATTCCTTTCCCTTTGGCGCAAATTCCCTGCCCCGGATATATTCGTATGTGGTCGCATCCGGTGCGATCAGCCCGCCACGGGCACCACTCTCAATGCTCATGTTACAGATGGTCATCCGTCCCTCCATGGAGAGTCCGCGGATCGCGGATCCGGCATACTCGATGAAGTATCCCGTGCCACCACTGGCTGAGATCTTTGAGATGATATATAAAATGATGTCCTTGGCTGTCACACCCTTGCGGAGCTCTCCTTCGACATTGATCCGCATCTTCTTTGGTTTTGGCTGCAGGATGCACTGGGTAGTAAGCACCATCTCAACCTCGCTGGTACCTATTCCAAATGCCACGCTGCCAAATGCCCCATGGGTCGATGTGTGTGAATCCCCGCAGACAATGGTCATTCCGGGCTGTGTGATCCCGAGCTCCGGTCCGATCACATGGACGATCCCCTGGTACGGATGATTTAGTCCGTACAGCGGGACCCCGTGATTTTCACAGTTTTCGGTGAGCTTGTTCACCTGGAATCTTGAAAGTTCATCGTGGATTGTCAGATGCTGGTCCACCGTGGGAACATTATGATCGGGAGTCGCAACCGTATTCTCCGGTCGGAACACCTTCATACCCCTCGCATCGATCCCGGCAAATGCCTGCGGACTCGTCACTTCATGAACCAGGTGTTTATCTATGTATAATACACTCGGACCACCGGGAATCTCCTCCACAACGTGTGCATCCCAAACCTTGTCAAATAATGTCTTTCCTGCCAATTTTCTGTTCTTTTAATTAATTAATCTTCTGTTCCTGACCTCGTCGTTGGTTGGGCTGATGAAGCCTTCGGCTGAATAAACTGGGTGCCAGCCAGGACCCCATGAGACCATTTTCTATTTTCATTGCGTTCTGATATCCGGGGGCGTGGAATCCACCATCGCTTATTGATTTCCTTCTTCTGGAACGCCCTGTTCAACACACCGGTCAGGGATCTATTTTACCTGTGATCGTTTTGCTACCCCCGGACAGCATTAACATCCAACAATAACAATGGTTGACAAAGATAAAAAACTTCTCTCATATTTATGCTTTAGAACATATTAATGTGGAGGATTGTTCTGAGCTGACTTTTCTTTTGGATCTCTTGCCCTCCGATGGGCATTTTCCAGCCTGTTGAATAGGGTTGACCGGGTGCTTTATGCAGGCTGTCGCCACTTTACGTACGTTACCTGATTTCCAGGGCGATATTGCAACAGGAACTGGAAAACGAATGCGTTATTAACCGGTCAGGTTCGAACTGTTTTTGAAGCCTATAGCTGGTTGAAAGACAAATGAGAGATCACTGAATCACCAGGAAGGGAGTGACTTCTGATTGCCGACCGCTCTGCAAAACCAGGTAATAGGCACCGTTACCTGTATCTCCCGGGTTCCAGGGAATCGAGTTGTGGCCAGGCTGTGCTTGTGATGACTTTTTTTCCCAGGTTTTCCTGCCGGCGTGATCGTAAATGGTCAGGAGGAGATCTCCGTGCGCAGGGTTGGTATAACTGATCATTGCACGAGAGGTCACGGGGTTTGGTCTGACGGAAAGTTCAAATCCGGGATCGATCCTGCTTTCAACTGCGTCCGTTGTTTCCTCCCCGGGTTTTCCTGCCTCGATCCATGCAGTGTATAACAATTCAGCCAAAGCATGCGAGGCCTCGCTGAACATCGCTATGGTCATGTTTTCGGTACGTTCCCAGAGTGCGGCGTAATAGAGGTCCGATTCATTTCCTTCTGCCATTTCGGTGGCGTAATCATCGGCGATCAGGATCGAGTCCATGTAGGTATAATTCCGGTAGATATAGTCAAATACATAGGATGTGACATCCGAAATTTCCTCTGCAGGAGTTCCCTGGTAATTGACCTGGTCGTGGTATCGTTCGATCATGTAGATTTCATAACGTGCATGGATGCCTTTATTGCCTGTAAACTGACCGTCGTAGTTCCTGGTCAGGTGCATCGGCATGTGTCCGTCTGCTACATAGTGACCAAGGTCTGCAGCATATTTTTTGGCAGATGTCCAGTCCTCCCGCTCCAGGCAATTGACCACCGAATCGTACATGGCCAGGGTGGCCCAGGGGAGGTAACCGTTGTCGTCAACGAATTGTGCCCCGTAATCTTCTATGCACACATCCAGGGAGTGAGGGATCGCCCCCTCTTCCGCGAAAACTTCGTAATTGTCTATATCAATATAGTGCTTTGGACCCTCCTCCGGATCGTCCTTTTTTCTCCAGTCTGCATCTGAAGCATGCTCTGAGAGGTAGAAGATCCAGTTATTGAAAACAGACATCTCCTCGTTGAAGGATAGATTCATACGGAAACTGATCATGGAATGACCTTTGTCACCCCAGCTTCCGAAAATGATTGCTGCCGACAAAATTATGATTGATATGGTAATTTTAGATTTTATCATTCTGCATTCTCTGTTTAATGGACGCAAATGTACATAAAAAAGAGAGGTTGAAAATCATCGTTTTGCTGCTGTAAGTGAAAAAACTGTTAAAACTGGCAGCTACTTGACCTGTATTGTTATGAATGCTATTTTTACTTTGTTAAACCTTAACTCAATCAACAAATGAAAATATTAAAGTGGATCCTGATCGTCCTGTTGATTCTGGCAGGACTTGTTATTATCGTGCCTGTATTCCTTCCCTCGCAAGTTACAGTGAGCGTTGAAGAAGAGATTGACCTTCCGCCCGAGCTGGTATTCAATAATGTTGCACAGTTTACCGACCGCGACATGTGGGATCCATGGCTCCAGATGGAACCAGAGGCAAAAGTTGTCATTGAATCGAAACCTGATTTTGTTGGATCTGTTTATACCTGGGAAGGAGAGAAGATCGGAAATGGTAAAATGTTGGTGGACTCTGTCAATTATCCAGATTTTGTTGCATCGGATATCTGGTTTGGAGGAAGTCCGGAACCTTCCAGGGTCGAATGGATACTGGAAGAATCAGGAGAAAATACACAGGTCACCTGGAGATTCATATCTGAAGGGTCCTATCCTTTTGGTCGTCTGATGTTGCAATTTATGAAGGGGCCGCTGCGCTCATCATTCGAATCAGGTCTGGCCGGATTCAAATCCTACATCGAAGAGAACCCGCCGAGGATGTACCGTCTGTCTGATATCGGAATTGAAAAATCTTACGAAACAAATGCCATGGTGGTCGCTGTAGACGGGAATATGGAGCAGATAGGTCAGGCGATGATGGAATGGTATCCGAAACTATCGGACGAGATCATTGCACAGGGCCTAAGCCTGAATGGTCCGCCGTTTGCCCACTACCTCGATTATGACGAGGAAACAGGCCATTCAAATGTACTGCTCGGTTTCCCGGTGAAAAAAAAGGGAGCAAAATCAGGAGAGATCTATCCAAAGTATTACGAAGAAACCAAGGCGATCGCAGTTACTCACTATGGTAAATACGACTACTTTGAAGATACATATAACACCATGGAGCAATACATCCATGAAAATGACCTGGAGGTGACCGGGGAGGCTTTCGAAGTATACCTGACAACCATGATGGAAGCCACCAATCCCATGAAGCTGAAGACCATGATCGCATTTCCATTGAAGAAATAGGCTGTGAACCGACCCGAACCATCTCCAGGTGCATCTGAGATCGAACAGGCTTTTTTCAGAGATGGCTATCTTCTGGCAGCTGATTTCCTGTCCAGGGAAGGGCCACCCGATCAGATCATGGAGGCAATTTCCCGACTGTATGCGATGCTGGATGATTTCCTTGCGGTCTTTCTGGAAAAGGCTGCTTCCGGCACGAATCCCGCAGCATGTAAAAAAGGATGTGCATGGTGCTGCCACCAGGCAGTTTTTGCACAGGTGTATGAATACAGGTATTTAAAGAATTGGATGTTTGAACATCTCGATGCGGAACTGCTGGACAATGTAAGGAAAAGAGCAAAGCAAAAAGTCTACCATACTGATCAATTGCCAAGGGAAAAACTATTGAAGCACAAAGAAGCCTGTCCGTTGCTGGAGAATGACAAATGCCTTGCATATGATGCGAGACCTGTTGCATGCAGGATCTATCTCTCAATGAACCTCGACAGCTGTATCAACGAGTTTAATAGTCCGGATGATAAATCCCGGTTTCCAATGCTTTTTGAATTGCCGCTTCAGGCGGGAAGGAGTCTCAATGATGGATTCCGTGCCGGTCTCAAAGAGGCTGGGATCGATACCCGGGAATTTTCCATGGAGAAAGGACTGCTGATTTGATTTCAGACCCCGGTTTTCCTTTTCGCGCCACCTGTTTTGAAAGTCAATTTTCAACTCTTCCAACTGCGGAGAGACAGCTGTCAGAAGCTTGTTCCAGGCAAGTGTTGGGGTTTGATAAATGGGGCATTCAGGATATGTGCCCGGCACTGACTACATTCCCCCTGGAATCGGATAAAGGAAATTCAAACTCTTGAGGATCGGACCTCCCCGTTGCCATGCTATCCGACATTCAGATATTTATTTCAGTATCCGGTGTAAATAACTATTTTCGAAAAAAATGGAATTGATCATGAAAATCGGAGTGCTCAGGGAGACCAAATTTCCGCCCGACATGCGCGTACCACTGACGCCGGAACAATGCAGGAATCTCATTGATACTTATCCTGGTACTGAAATCTATGTGCAACCTTCAGGTATAAGGTGTTACAGAGACGAGGAATATGCCAAAATGGGGATTCCGCTTCAAGAAGACCTGGAGGATTGTGACCTCCTGGTCGGGGTAAAGGAGGTTGACAAATCTACCCTGATTGCCGGCAAAAAGTACATGTTCTTTTCCCACACCGCAAAAGAGCAGCCTTACAACCGGGATTTGCTGCAGGAGATCAGTAAGAAAGAGATTACCCTGATCGACTATGAGTATCTCACACGGGTTGATTACAGCAGGGTAGTGGCTTTCGGCAGATGGGCCGGAATCGTAGGGGCCTATAACGGACTGAAGGCGTGGGGTGAGCGAACGGGAAAATTCGTGCTGCCCCAGGCACAGAGGCTAAGCGGACATATGGAGATGAAGCAAAAGGTTGCAGGATTGCCAGTGGGAAACCTGCGGATTGCGATTACCGGAGGGGGAAGAGTGGCAACAGGTGCCATGGAAATACTTCAGGCAGCAGGCATCAGGGAAGTGACTCCCGAACACTATCTGTTGATGACTGACAAGAAAGCCGTCTTTTCACGCCTGGATCCATGGCATTATACGAGACATGCTGAAGGCAGACAATTTGAATTCAGTCATTTTGTATCGCATCCCGATGAATATGAAAATAATTTTCTTCCCTATGCGAAAAGGTCGGATCTCTATATCGCATGTCATTTCTGGGATCCTGAAGCACCGGTGCTGCTTAGCAGGGAAGACCTGGCCGAATCTGAAATGGCCATCAAGGTGATCGCCGATATCAGCTGTGACATTGACGGACCGATTGCTTCAACTATAAAAGCTTCCACGATCGAAACACCCGTTTATGGTTATGATCCGATTTCAGGAAAGGAGGCAGACGATCCCTGCGATGAAAATGCCATCACTGTCATGGCCGTCGATAACCTGCCAGGGGAGGTTCCGAGGGATGCATCTGCAGATTTTGGGCATGCTTTGCTTGAAAATGTGATCCCCAGCCTGATCGGAAATGATACTGAAGGGATCATCAAACGAGCCACCATCACGAAAAACGGAAAACTAACCGAAACATTCAGCTACCTGCAGGATTACCTGGAAGGAAAAGGTTGATGCGGTGTGCGGTATGCGTAGTGCGTTTGCATCAAACAATCTCTTAAGTTCAAAGACTAGAGACCGGCGACTGCCCACTGCCCACTGCCCACTGCCCACTGCCGACTGCCGACTGCCGACTGCCCACTGCCCACTGCCGACTGACCTACAGTCCCTTCAACTCCCGGATCATCCCTTCCGGGTCCGCCGACTTAAATATCGAGGTGCCGATCACGAAAATACTTGCACCAGCTTCCTTCAACAGAACGAGGTTGTTTTTTCCCACGCCCCCGTCGACCTCGATCAGGGTAGGGGTACCTGCAGAACGGATCATTCCCGAAAGCTTCTTCACTTTGTCAAAAGACGATTTAATGAATGACTGTCCGCCATAGCCCGGCTCAACGGTCATGATCAATACCATGTCCAGTAGTTCCAGGTAGGGAGCGAGCACTTCAACATCTGTGGCTGGTTTTACCGATACAGAGGACTTCATGCCCAATCGTCGTATGGTCGTTAGCGTTTTTTTCAGGTCATCACAGGCCTCGTAATGGACGGTAAGCAAGTCAGCACCCGAATCCCTGAATCTATCCAGGTAACGGTCCGGCTCTGTGATCATAAGATGTACATCCAGGGGTTTTTGTGCCAGGGATTTGATCTGACTGATGATCGGGAAGCCAAATGAGAGGTTGGGGACGAATACACCGTCCATGATATCAAGATGGATCAGGTCTGCTTCGCTTTTGTTCAGCATTTCAATCACCTCTGCCAGGCGGAGAAAATTGGCGTTCAGGATGGATGGTGCGATCTGGTGTTTCATTCAATAAGTTTTTACAAAAATAGGTTTCATTCCCGATTTCCCCATTTTTCCAGGAAGATTTGTAGATAAACAGTCCGCCAGGCAGATTTGTTGAACCAATTATTTGCCTATCTTAGCAAGTGCACGCAACCCGGATGTCCAAAGCAACATCCTTTTACCACCCCATCAGCCATTATCCAAGATTAAATAAAATGAAGAAAATACTGCCAGTACTCCTATTCCTCTTTTTTGTGTCATTCGCAGCCCATTCCCAGAAATACACAATCAGTGGATATGTGCAGGACAGCACCAGTGGTGAGATGCTGATTGGCGCTTCGGTGTTTGATGCACGATCCGGACTCGGCACCACGGCAAATGAGTATGGCTTTTTCAGCCTGACATTACCTGGTGGTGAAGTGGATCTTACCGTATCCTATGTTGGATACAATCCATATATCGAACAGGTAAATCTTTCGGACGACCGCGAACTGGTGGTTGAACTTGCTCCTTCACTTTCCATCGAAGAGGTGACGGTTACCACGAACCGACCCCAGGATGTGGTCCGGAGTTCACAAATGAGCTCCGTACAACTATCCCCGAAGCAGATCAAAGCAATGCCCGCTTTCCTTGGGGAGACCGATGTACTCAAAGCACTGCAGCTGATGCCGGGGGTACAGTCGGGAACAGAAGGAACCAGCGGCATGTACGTGCGGGGCGGCGGACCCGATCAGAACCTGATCCTCCTGGACGGAGTGCCCATCTACAATGCCGATCACCTGTTTGGATTCTTCTCGGTCTTCAACCCCGATGCAATCTCAAATGTCACGCTGATCAAAGGCGGATTTCCGGCTCATTACGGAGGCAGACTCTCTTCCGTAATCGATATACGTCTGAAAGAGGGGAACATGAAAGAGTTCAGGGGAAGCGGATCGGTAGGGATCATCTCCTCGAGGCTGATGCTTGAAGGTCCTATCGTGGAGGACAAAACTTCATTCATGATCTCTGCAAGGCGTACATACATTGATATCCTTGCCCGGCCGGTAATCCGGATCATCAATAACCAGACCGGCAATGCGGGGACGGCCGGGTACTATTTCTATGATGCGAATATCAAAATCAACCATAAATTCTCAAACAAGGACCGGATTTACCTGAGTGCATACAGCGGCAGGGACCGGCTGATGGTGAAGGATGAATATGAATACCTGTTCAATGATACCCTCCAGACTGAAAAGTCGGATTATGGACTCTACTGGGGAAACCTCACCTCTGTCCTGCGGTGGAACCATAAATATGGCAACAAGTTCTTTTCCAACCTCTCTGTCCTTTACAGCAATTACAAGTTCGACGTCTATGAATCCTACGAGACGTTGCGGGATGACAAGTTGTTTCAGCGCTACCAGTTTGACTATTTTTCAGGGATCGAAGATGTTGGGGCCATCCTTGATTTTGACTATCATCCAGGTCCGGGACATTCCATAAAATTCGGGGGTAAGTACCTGTATCATCGGTTTAAGCCAGGAGTTCTGGCCTATAAATCAACTGAGGAACTCGATTCTCTCGATCTCGAATTCGGGAATGAGATCATCGATGCACAGGAGTTTTATATCTATGCTGAAGATAAAATGAACATTGGCAATCGTTTCCTGGTCAACCTGGGTGTGCACTATTCAGCATTCAACGTACAAGATGAATACTACCATTCACTCCAGCCAAGGATCAGCTCACGGTTCCTGATTACCGATAACTTATCAGTGAAGGCAGCCATCACCAGGATGCAACAGTATATTCACCTGCTTACCAATGCCACCATAGGTCTGCCCACCGATCTCTGGCTGCCGACCACGAAGCGAATACCCCCCGAACAATCATGGCAGGGCGCACTGGGATTTGCCTACAACCTGAACAATGAGTGGACCTTCACCCTCGAAGGCTTTTATAAGAACATGACCAACCTGATCGAATACAAAGAGGGCTCCAGCTTCCTGGAAATTGAGACTGAATGGGAGGACAAGGTGGAAGTGGGTGACGGATGGGCCTATGGAGCTGAATTCTTCGCCAGGCGGGACATAGGGAAACTAACCGGCTGGATCGGCTATACACTTGGATGGTCCAACCGCCAGTTCCTCACCCTCAATGACGGAAACCCTTTTCCATATACCTATGACCGCCGGCATGATGTGTCGGTCGTGGCGATGTACAAGTTCACTGAGCGCACAGATATCAGTGTAACCTGGGTTTACGGTACCGGGAAAGCGGTCACCCTGGGCGTTGCCAGGTATGCTCCCGATAATTGGGCGGACCGCTACAGGGACGATCCCTATTTTTACAACGACTGGGATGAGATCGAGTATTATAATGGCAAGAACGGATTCCGGGAGCCTGGCTACCACCGGCTGGACGTCTCGCTGAACAGGCACAAGGAGAAAGAATGGGGATCACAAACCTGGAGCTTCGGGGCCTACAACCTCTATAACCGCCAGAATCCTTTCTACCTATATTTCGGAAGGGACTACAACGGAACCCGGCAGCTCCGGCAGGTCAGCCTGTTCCCGATCATCCCATCAATAAGTTATTCCTTTAATTTCTAATATGATGTTGATAAAAAAATCTTTACATATCATTCTCGCAGCCACATTGTTTGCGACCTCCTGTGAAAAAAACGTGGACATAGATATCGATGAGATTGCCCCGATGATCGTTGTCAACAGCGTGCTGACGGCTGATTCGTCGGTAGCTGTATTCCTTTCCCGTACCAGGCATATTCTTGACAATGCAAGCATCACAGCCTTACAAGGGGCTATGGTGACAATTACCGACCAGGAAAACCATACCGATACCCTGGTATATGGCGAAGGTCAGCTTTACCTGGGCGATGATATACAGATCCGGGAAGGTGAGCAATACACAATCATGGCAGCCGCACCGGGTTTCGATGAAGCGGAAGCCACAACGGTGATCCCTTCCAGTGTGCCTATCCTTAGTCTCGATACCCTCAGCACGTTTGATGAATGGGGCGAAAAGATCTATGATTTCGAGATCTCCTTCGACGATCCTGAGGGTACTTCCAACTACTATATGCTGTCCCTGCGCACACGATACGAATACCGTTGGGAAGAGGAGCAGTTCATTTTTGACACACTCTATGTCGATACCGAAAAGGATACCATCGTCACTGGCTATCGCAGGGAGGCAGTAGAATTTATTAATCTGCGAAATGAACCGGTCTGGTTTAATTCCGAAAACCTGGCCATCGAACAGTGGGGTGGCTATGAGAGCAGGGTATTGTTTTCAGACCGGCTGTTCGATGGAAAAAAATACTCGCTGCGGGGGAGATTTTATCCATGGTTCCTGTGGGATGCATCTGATTCAGCATCCATCTATGTATCCCTCATGGCAATTGATGAACATTATTACAAATATATCGACAGCAGGGAAGATCACTACTACGCGAAAAATGATCCCTTCGCAGTCCCGGTGATCGTCCACAACAACATCGAAAATGGCATCGGGATCCTTGGTGGGATGTCGGTCTACACCGATTCAGTAAAACTCCCTCCCCATCGTTGGGAGGATCGCCAGATATGGCAAGAATGATTACCATACAGGCAACCTATTATTGTTATTCTCCAACTGATCATGATTCATTCTAACCGAAAACCACTATTTTTGGTCAACCAATAAGCAGACCGGAAATTATGATCGTTTTTGAAGAGATAATTGCTGAAAGGCTCAACCTCGGACTGACCCAGGTGAAGAATACTATTGAACTCATTGCCGAAGGTGCAACTGTCCCATTCATCAGCCGCTACAGGAAAGAACGTACAGGGAGTATGGATGAACTGCAGGTGGCAGGGGTACGCGACGCTTACGAAGAACTGAAAGAATTGCAGAAAAGACAGGAGTATATCCTGAAAACCATCAATGAACAAGGGAAACTAACCGATGAATTAAGGAAAAAGATCGAGGGGACGATGGATCCAAAGGCCCTGGAGGACCTCTATCTTCCTTATAAAACCAAACGAAAAACTCGCGCTACGCTTGCAAAGGATCGCGGATTAGAGCCCCTGGCGAAGATCATCATGAAACAGCAGGAACTGCTGCTCGACAAAAAGGCAGAACAATTTCTCAATGATGAGGTACCAACCCTTGAGGACGCATACCAGGGGGCGCGGGATATCATTGCTGAGTGGATCAGCGAAAACCCGCGCGCAAGAAACATCGTAAGAAACCATTTTTCAAGGAATGCAGTCATCTATTCCCGCATGGTGAAAGGAAAGGAGGAGGAGGGCGCAAAGTTCAGGGACTACTTTGATTTCCATGAATCCCTGAAGAAATGCCCGAGCCACCGGATCCTGGCCATGCGACGCGGAGAAAAGGAGGGTTTTCTGAAGATCACGGTGGAGCCCGATGCAGAAAGAGCCGTCGAAGACCTTGACCAGCTGTTTGTCAGAGGAAGCTATGATGTCTCCCAACATGTTGAAGAGGCTGTCAAGGATGCCTACAAACGGCTGCTTGCCCCCTCCATCGAAAATGAATTCAAGGCGGAGTCAAAGGAGAAAGCTGACACCGAAGCGATCCGGGTATTCGCCGAAAACCTCCGCCAGCTCCTGCTGGCATCCCCGCTAGGCGAAAAACGCGTCCTGGCCATCGACCCGGGATACCGAACGGGATGTAAAGTGGTCTGCCTGGATGCGCAGGGCACCCTTCTGCACAATGCCACAATCTATCCACATCCCCCGCAGTCAGACCGATCCGGGGCTCTAAAAAAGATCAGTGCCCTCGTTCAGCAGTACAAGATTGAAGCGATCGCCATCGGAAATGGCACTGCAAGCAGGGAAACCGAGCGTTTCATCAAACTGGTCAGACTGCCCGAGGAGGTCAATGTCTTCATCGTAAACGAAGCCGGTGCATCGATCTATTCTGCATCAAAAGTTGCAAGAGATGAATTTCCCGATTACGATGTGACCGTCAGGGGGTCCGTCTCCATCGGTAGGCGCCTCATGGACCCACTCGCCGAGTTGGTGAAAATCGAGCCAAAATCGATCGGGGTGGGGCAGTACCAGCACGATGTGGACCAGGGCAACCTCAAGAAAAGTCTGGACGACGTTGTGGAGAGCTGTGTAAACATGGTGGGTGTGGACGTGAATACCGCAAGTCAGCATCTGCTGACCTATGTATCCGGACTCGGCCCAGTGTTGGCACAGAATGTCATCGACTACAGGAAAGAAAACGGTCCGTTCAAAACCAGGGAGGAGTTGAGATCAGTACCCCGCATGGGTGACAAGGCCTTTGAGCAATGCGCCGGTTTCCTGCGGATCAGCAACGGGAAGAACCCGCTGGACAATTCAGCAGTCCACCCGGAGAGTTACCACGTTGTGAAGCAAATGGCAAAGGACCTGGGAAGCGATCTCTCCGAACTTGTGAAGGACGAGGCAATGATCAATAGCATCGACATACAGAAATATGTGACGGAAAATACCGGGATCCCCACCCTCAAAGACATCCTCGAAGAGCTGAAAAAACCAGGCCGCGATCCGCGTGAAGACATCGAGGTATTCGAATTTGCCAGGGATGTAATGTCAGTTGCTGACCTGAAACCTGGCATGGAACTCCCGGGCATCGTTACAAATATTACCAACTTCGGCGCGTTCGTCGATGTGGGAGTCAAACAGGACGGACTCGTTCACATCTCCCAGCTGGCCGACAAATTTATAAAAGACCCCAACGACGTGGTCAAGCTCAACCAGAAGGTAACAGTGCGTGTCCTTGAAGTGGATGAACGCCGAAGCCGGATCAGCCTCAGCATGAAAGGGGTGAAGAAATGAGATTTCCCTCTTACTTCCCTCGCCTGTTTCGTCCCCCGGTCTACCAGGGCCGGCGCCATGCGAAAAACTACTTCGAGGGGTGGTACTACAAACACGTGGATGCCACAGGGAAACACATTTGGTCGGTCATATTCGGGGTCTCCCATTCAGCCGATCCCCACAGCTTTATACAGGTGATCGAGGGGACGGGAGGAGAGACCGATTACATACGGTTTGACATCGCCGACTTCTCCTACGACACCGACCAGTTGCGAGTCACCATCGGCAAGAATATAATTACCGGTCAATACATGCAACTGGACCTCTCCGGCGATAAATTCAGCATACGCGGAAGGGTGGAATACAGCGAGACCACCCCCTTTCCGCAAAAGCTCACCGCCCCGGGTATCATGGGGTGGTATACCTATGCACCCTTCATGGAGTGCTACCACGGCGTGGTGTCCATGAACCACGGAATCAGCGGAAGGCTGGAGATCAATTCAGCAAACATCGACTTCACCGGCGGCAAGGGATACATCGAAAAGGACTGGGGACGCTCGATGCCGTCCGACTGGGTGTGGCTGCAGTGCAACCATTTTGATGATGCACCCGGGGCCTCGCTGATGGTCTCCGTTGCCCGTATCCCCTGGTTGACAGGTCATTTCCCCGGTTTTTTATCGTTTTTCAGGCTGAATGGTACGGTCTACCGCTTCGCTACCTACAACCGGTCGGTGATCGAGCATATTGGCGTTGACCAGGATGCTGTGAAGATGCGGCTCAGGAACAGGAGGCACATCCTGGAACTCGAAGTGGAAAGAAATATCAGCGGCGAACTGAAAGCCCCCGTGAAAGGAGAAATGGAGCGCAAGATCGCCGAAAGTCTGGATGCCGGGATGTTGATCACACTGAAAGCAAAGAGCGGGAAAGTGTTATATCATGGCCAAGGTGCGCATGCCGGACTGGAGATCGTTGGAGATGTGGAGCAATATATCAGACTATTGAAGTGACAATCATTTATTTTACTACCTTCACAGTCGATTTCGCAGTGAACCTTTCATCGATTCCGATGTTATGTTAAATAGCTGTAAATCAAAGAAAAATTTGTATTTCTGACCAAACCTGTTCCCATGAACCCTTCATCATTGAGCATTTATTTTCAGTAAAAGTAAGCATGAAAGTGAATGAACATATTGCTCGAAGCGAAAGGACTCTGGATAAAGGTTTCTCAATGAATAATAATTTTAAAGGTATTCGTGAGCTCACTGCGTTCGGTTCGCCGAGCACCATATTATCAGTATTATTCCGCGAGGCAACAAGTCAGTATGAGAAAAATCAAAGCTTTAAAATGCTGTAAATTAATATTATAACAAAATTTTATGCTTGTGAAAACTTTTAATTTATTGTACTTGCCGGCATTCATCGTGCTGTTGTCTGCCTGTAAAAACGAACCAAACATGAATCCACCGATTGCTGAGAAGAAACCCAAAGAGCTGACCATCCATGGAGATACGAGAATTGACAATTATTACTGGTTGCGGGAGCGTGAAGATCCCGAGGTGATCGGATACCTTGAAGAGGAAAATGCGTACCGTGAAAATGTGATGAAAGAGACCGAAGGGCTCCAGGAGGAGCTATTCGATGAGATCGTGGGAAGGATCAAGCAGACCGATGAATCGGTACCCTATAAAAAGAACGGGTATTACTACTACACAAGATATGAAGAGGGGAAAGAGTATCCGATCTATTGCCGTAAAATGGGGAGCCTGGATGCGGAAGAGGAAATCATGCTGAATGTGAACGAAATGGCCGAAGGGTATGCCTATTATGCTGCTGGCGGACTCAGTATCAGTCCGAACAACAGGTACCTCTCCTACGGTGTGGACACCGTGAGCCGGAGGAAGTACACCATCCATATCAAGGACCTGGAGACCGGAGAGATACTGGAGGATTATATTCCGCTGACGACAGGAAGCTCAACCTGGGCCAATGATAACAAAACCCTGTTTTATACGGTGAAGGATGAACAGACCCTGCGGTCCAAGTCGATCCATAAACATATGAGGGGAACCTCTGCGGCGGAGGACCAGGTTGTGTACAACGAGGAGGACGAAACATTCAGCACATACGTATATAAAACGAAATCTGAACAGTTTATTGTGATCGGATCGGGGAGTACGCTTACTACTGAATATCGTGTTCTGGATGCTGACAATCCCGGGGGCGAATGGAAAGTGATCCAGCCGAGGGTGCGCGGACTCGAATACGGAATCTCTCACTACGAGGATCATTTTTATGTCGTCACCAACCTGGATGCGAAGAATTTCAGGCTGATGAGAACGCCGGTGAATGCCACCACGAAGGAGAACTGGACGGAGGTGATTCCGCACAGGGAGGATGTGATGCTTGAGGGGGTTGAACTTTTCAGCAATTACATGGTGGTGGACGAACGAAAAGAGGGACTCAACAACCTCAGGATCATCAATATGAATGATGACTCGGAATATTACATGGAATTCTGGGAAGAGGTTTACACCGCCGGAATATCAGCAAATCCGGAATTCAATACCGATGTGCTCAGGTTTTCTTACACGTCGCTGACAACACCCTTTTCCACTTACGATTTCAACATGAAGACGAGGGAGAAGGAGCTGCTCAAGCGCCAGGAGGTACTGGGAGAGTTTGATCCGGATAATTACGAGGCCAAACGCATCTATGCGACAGCTGCTGATGGAAAGAGAATTCCCATGAGCCTTGTATACAGGAAAGGTGTGGAGACAGATGGTGACAATCCGGCACTGATCTATGGATATGGATCTTATGGTGCGACGATGGACCCGAGATTCAGCTCCGTGAGACTGAGTCTGCTGGACCGCGGATTCGTCTATGCGATCGCCCACATCAGGGGAAGCCAGATCTATGGCCGTCCGTGGTATGAAGATGGCAAACTGTTCAATAAAATCAATACATTTACCGATTTCAACAGCTGCTCAGAGGCGCTGATCGAACAGGGATATACCAATCCGGAGAAGCTCTTCGCCATGGGCGGAAGTGCAGGCGGACTCCTGATTGGTGCGGTGATCAATCTGCGGCCCGACCTCTACAGGGGCGTAATAGCGGCGGTTCCGTTCGTTGACGTGGTGACCACCATGCTGGATGAATCGATTCCGCTGACCACCAGCGAATATGATGAATGGGGGAATCCCAACGAGAAGGATTATTATGAATATATGCTCAGCTATTCACCCTACGACCAGGTGAAAGCCCAGGATTATCCCAACATGCTGGTGACTACAGGGCTGCATGACAGCCAGGTACAATACTGGGAACCGGCGAAATGGGTGGCAAAACTGAGGGACATGAAAACAGATGACAACCTTTTGTTGTTATATACCAATATGGATACCGGACACGGTGGTGCCAGCGGTCGGTTTGAACGCTATAGGGAAACTGCCATGGAATATGCATTCATGTTCATGTTGCTGGGAATAGAAGAATAGGTAAATGTTCAGCACAACAACAACTTACAGGGTACGCTATTCCGACACAGACCAGATGGGAGTGGTGTACTATGGTGAATATCCCAGGTTTTATGAGATCGGTCGGTCGGAGATGATTCGCGACCTGGGGTATACTTATAAGGAACTGGAAAATACAGGGGTTTTTATGCCGGTGTCGACGGTGAATGCAAAGTATCATAAACCGATCTATTATGATGAACTGATCACGATCGAGACGACACTGAAAAAGATGCCGATGGCACGCATGGTGTTCTATCATACCATAATGAATGAAATGAAGGAAGTGGTCCATACAGCCGAAGTAACCCTGGTGTTCCTGAGCAGTGAAACGAACCGTCCGGTAAGGGTGCCGGAATATATGATCCGTGCCCTTGAGAAAATGACGGACCTGGAGTAGAATTAAAAAAAAAGAAATTGAAATTTATAGATTTTAACTTAGATGACGACCTATTGGATGCATTGTCCTACATGGGATTCGAAGATGCGACTCCCATCCAGGAACAGGCCATTCCAATGATACTTGAAAACAAGGACATGATTGCCTGTGCCCAGACGGGAACAGGGAAGACAGCAGCTTTTGTGCTGCCTATACTGGAAAAACTGGTAAACAGAAAACAGCAGGGTACAAATACCCTGGTCATCGTTCCCACGCGTGAGCTTGCGGTACAGATCGAACAGCAGATTCAAGGCTTTTCCTATTTTCTTAATGTTGGTTCCATCGCTATTTATGGCGGGGGAGAGGGTAAAGATTTTACAAATCAGAAAGTCGCCCTTAAGAAAGGGGTGGACATTGTGATTGCCACACCGGGGAAATTGCTTTCGCACCTGAACCTCGGGTATGTGGATTTCAGCACAGTGGAGCACCTCATTTTAGATGAGGCCGACCGGATGCTGGATATGGGATTCATCGATGACCTGAACAAGATCATCACCTACCTGCCGAAGAAGAGACAAACCCTGATGTTCAGTGCCACGATGCCCGATAATATCAGGAGATTCGCCAAGCAGATCCTTTACAAACCTGCGGAGATATCTCTCTCAATTGCCAAACCGGCAGAGGGAGTCAACCAGCAGGTTTACCTGGCCCACGATGAGCAAAAGTTCAAATTACTGAACATGCTGCTGGAAGAGCGCAAGGATTACAACAGTATCCTCATATTCACCTCTACCAAGAGCAAAGTGGGGGAGATCGTCAGGTCCCTGAACAAGGGGAAACTGCCTGCAAAAGGAATATCCTCCAACCTGGATCAGGACCAGCGTGAAGAGGTGCTTCGCGGATTCCGCTCCAGGCGGATCCGGATACTGGTGGCCACCGACCTCATGAGCCGGGGGATCGACGTGAAGGAGATCAACCTGGTGGTCAATTTTGACGTACCCCAGGATGCAGAAGATTATGTACATCGTGTCGGGAGGACCGCACGTGTGGAAGCCAAGGGTGAGGCCATTACACTGGTCAGCCCACGGGACATGAGCCGATTCAGGCGCATTGAACAACTCATCGAAAAAGAATTGCCCAAACAACAACCTCCGAAAGAGCTCGGACCGGGACCCCATTGGGGATCAGGCGGAAGCAACAAGCAGAGAAAGGGGCACTATAGTAAAAAGAAGCGTAATTACCGTAAAGGTAATAAGGGGAGGTAATAATTAAATTTCGGCAATTCGCAATGATCCGCTGTTTATCCACGGATTAAACCTACCTTTGCCGGCTTACATTAAAACAATTAAATGACATTCAAAGAATTAGGGATCATTGATCCCATCCTTGACGCATTGCGCGCCGAAGGATACACACAACCCACACCCATTCAACAACAATCCATTCCCATCCTGCTGAAAGGCAAGGACCTTTTGGGATGTGCGCAGACAGGCACAGGGAAGACCGCGGCATTTGCAATACCGATACTGCAACAACTTTATAATAACAGGACCTTTGAAAAGGGAGGCAGAAAGATCAAGGTACTGGTGGTGACACCCACCAGGGAGCTGGCCATCCAGATTAGTGAAAGTTTTACAACGTATGGAAAGAATACCGGATTGCGTAATACAGTCATCTTCGGAGGCGTGAAACAGGGAGCACAAACTGCTGCATTGAAGCAGGGAGTTGATATCCTTGTTGCTACACCGGGCCGACTCCTTGATCTGATGAACCAGGGGTACATCTCACTTAAGGATGTAAAGTATTCGGTGCTTGATGAAGCGGACCGGATGCTGGACATGGGATTCATCCATGACATTAAAAAGATCATTGCCAAACTTCCGCGAGAGCGACAATCACTGTTCTTCTCGGCCACCATGCCGCCGGACATTGTACGTTTATCGCAGCAGATACTTGGGAACCCGGAAAAGGTAAGTGTTACGCCCAAACAGACCACAGCTGAAAAGGTCGATCAGTCGATCTATTTTGTGACGAAAAAGGAAAAATCAAAACTCCTGGTGCACCTGCTCGAGGAGCAAGCGTATGATTCCACTTTGGTCTTTTCAAGGACGAAGTACGGGGCAGACAAGATCGTGAAGATGCTTTCAAAGGCATCGATCAAATCCGAAGCAATACATGGTAATAAATCCCAGAATGCACGCCAGCGTGCCCTGGGGAATTTTAAGTCAGGTCGCTCCAAGGTACTTGTTGCCACTGATATTGCAGCACGCGGCATAGATGTGGACAATCTTTCCATGGTTGTGAATTATGATCTTCCAAACATCCCGGAGACCTATGTGCACAGGATCGGTCGGACAGGTCGTGCTGATGCCAGCGGGATCGCACTTTCATTCTGTGATGCAGAGGAGAGAGCATTTCTGAAGGATATCCAGAAACTGATCGGTCAGAAGATCCCGGTGGTGGATGAACATCCTTTTGTGGATGATGGTTTCGAGGAAATACCCGGAAATACATCGGATAACAAGGCAAATACGAACCAGAGATCTGGTCAGCGCAATGGCAGGTCTGGTGGTCATAAAAAAGGCCAGCGCAATGGTCAGCCAACCGGCCAGCGAAACGGACGTTCCGAAAATCGGAGAAATAATGACCGACGTAATGGACAGCAATCCGAACAAGGCAGCGGTCGGACTGATAACCGGGATGGTAAGAGGGATGGTAAACCTGCCGGACAGCGAGATGATCGGACTGATAACCGGCAAGATGATCAGCGAAATGGAAATTCTGCCGGACAGCGAAACGGTCAGGATCACCAAAGAAATGATCATCGTACCGGACCTCGTAATATAAATCAAGAGCGGGAATCTCATGACAGATCGCGAAAGCGTCAACGGGTTTCAGCGTCTGACCGGAAATATTCAGGTCGCGGGTAGTTGATCTGCAGCGGCAAACAATACTCAAAAAAGGCAGCTTCACTCTACAAATGAAGCTGCCTTTTATTTATACCAGCTTTCTAAGCAGTAATTATTCAGATTACAAAGGAGGAAAACATACCGGGTTCAATCCTGGGAAGACTGTCCGTTTATTTTTCACGGTCCCGGTATGTTTAAGCTTTCCCTATCTCTTAACTCTTATCTCTTAACTCTTAACTCTTAACTCTTAACTCTTAACTCTTAACTCTCTCGATACCAATTAATTTTCCTCGACACCACCATTACGATCGCGAGGATGATAAACAGACCGATACTGCCCATCAGTAATGACAACTCCTGCAACTGGAGGGTGGTAAAGAGGAACCCGTAGAGCCCGAGAAGCAGGAGTCCCGAGATGAAACCGACCTTACCCGATGAGGTGCTGCTGCGCATATAACTTCCGACCAATATGGTTACGGCAAAAGTTGAAACAAGGTAGGCGATATTGAATCCCAGGTGTTCAGAGAGGGAGACCAGCAGGGTGTAAAAAACAATAAGCGCAAACCCTACAAGCAGGTACTGGATGGGGTGGATCCTGCTCTTCAGGATGATCTCCGTAAGAAAGAACACCAGGAATGAAAGTGCGATGAACATAAATGCATATTTGACCGATCGCTCAGATTTCTGGTAGTGGTCCACCGGGATCATGAAATATACACCAAATGAAGATCCCTCAGTTTTGTATTGCGTATTGTACCAGCCCTGGGGGTAGTTCCTGTTGAGGTAGTTCACCTCCCAGGAGGCATCGAATCCCTCTTCAGTGATTTTTTTATCCGCAGGCAGAAAATTACCCGTGAAAGAGGGGTCGGGCCAGCTTGAATTTACTTCCACGCTGGTGGTTTTGCCTGCAGGGGTGAAGTACAGGTCGGTACTGCCTTTCAGATCGAGGGTGATGTCAAATGCGATTTGTTGTCCTGGCTCCAGCTTCCTGGCATCGAGGGGGACATGTATGCCATGCTCCGCCAGGTGACGGTTGTAAAGTCCAGGCTTCATCTCGTAGGTTGTTCCATCGATACTGATGGAAGAATTGTTTCCAACGCCTCGTAGGTCGTTGATTCCGATATTCAGGTAGACCTTCTCTTTTATGATCCCGTTGGAGCTGATCGTCTGCAGCTCCTCGTCATCCAGGTTGAAGTGACCTGTAATGCGGACCCCTGCATTGTAGACCACGGCTGAGAAGATACCGCGCTTCTTTTCCAGCGGCGTCACTTCACTCTTGATATCAAGGACCTCGGGGAGAAGGTGGTAGGTGTTTCGAATCACGATCTCCTTGCGGTCCTCCATCTTTCTCTCCTCTGTTGGGATGTCAAAATAGGGACCCGTAATCGTCTGGGCGAGGCTCCAACTTTCACTGATCTCATTGGCTGCTTCACGGTTTCTCATTTCACGCTCATTGATCAGTCCGCGGATCATCCCGGCAGGGATCAGCAGGATGAGGGAGAGGATACCGATGACGATAAATTTAAAACTCGGCGATCGAAAAAAATTTGCTGCGTTACTCATATTGTTTGGTTTTTAAAAGTACTTTGAAAAACAAAGTACAGGGTTAAAAAAATTTATTTTAGCAATGATTCAAGGGCAGAGAGGTGGTCTTCAAACGCCTTCCTGCCTTTTTTTGTGATCCTGTAGGTGGTATTGGGTTTCCGGGCAATGAACTGCTTGTTCACCTCCAGGTACCCCTGGTTTTCAAGGGACCTGACATGGCTCGCCAGGTTGCCGTCGGTCACTTCCAGCAGCTCCTTCAGCGTGTTGAAGTCTGCCTGCTCGTTCACCGACAGCACCGACATCACCCCCAGGCGTACCCGTGATTCAAAGTGCTTGTTCAGTCCCCTGATCGGATTCTTCATTTCACTTTCCTTTCCTGTCGTATTTTAGATAGAGGGTGGTACCATAAATAATGTGATACATCCCGAAACCGGCTCCCCAGAAGTACAGTCCGTATTCCTGCCATACCGCAGCTGCCAGTCCGGTCAAAATCTGCGCCATCCCCAGCCAGATGATCTCCCTGTGGGTGAACTTGCCTGCGTTGACCAGTGCGATCCCATAGAAGATCAGCGTCAGCGGCGCCACCAGGTTCACATTGTTCTGCCAGATCAGCACAAGACTCAGCAAACCTCCTGTCACCAGCGGCACAGCCAGGTGGAAGAGGAGTCTGCGCATCACAGGTGACCACATCTTCTCTCCCATACGCTTTGCCTTTTTCAGGGAGAAGTAGTATGCTGAAATGAGCGCCAGGATCAGGACAACGATCGCATCACCCAGCAGAAAAACCCTGGGTGAAATTTGCCGGTCACCCGACAGCATCCGAAGCGACTCATCGTAGTAAATATTCCCTCCATCGAGGTAAAGATATGCCGCGATCACGCCCATAATTGCAAAAAGTCCTGCAAATATACCCGACCAACCGCTCAGGGAGAGGAATTTGGTCGACCGTTCCATGATCTGCCGGATCTCGTTCAGATCCTCTAAATGCTTCCTGGATGTTTCCATATTAAAAGTACTTTGAAACACAAAGTTGAAACAATTATCAATTCAAAGAAACTTTTTTAATGAATTTTAACGGTTATCTCTGCATGTTTTTCATGAGCATTGCTTGTTATTGCATCTGTATGCAACGGATGTACAATTGATTTTTATGCAAGAGTCCTCGGGATGGTGATTTTTGAATTCCTGTTAACTCTGAAACGCATCATCAAATGCCACATCACTGGGTTTGAAGTCGATGCTCTTCACGAACTCACATGCCTCCCGGGCCCCGTGTTCACGGTCCATTCCGCTGTCTTCCCACTCGACGGAGAGAGGACCGTTGTAATTGATGCGGTTCAGCGCACGGATCACCTCCTCGAAGTCCACATCGCCACGTCCGGGACTTACGAAATCCCAGTACCTGCGGCGGTCGCCGAATTCCAGGTGGCCACCGAAGACACCCGCTTCCGTGGGCTTCTCAGAATACTTTGAATCCTTGATGTGGACATGGTGGATCTGCTCGGCGAACCTGTAGATAAACTCAATGTAATCCACCCCCTGGTAGGTAAAATGACTCGGATCGTAGTTGAACCCGAATGCCGGGTGGTGATCCAGCGCCTCCAGTGCCCGTTCAGCGGATGCAATGTCAAATGCGATCTCCGTGGGGTGTACCTCGAGCGTATATTTCACACCCATCTTCTCATAAGCATCCAGGATCGGTCTCCACCGCTTCGCAAAATCTTCATACCCCTTGTCGATCATAGATTTCGGAACAGGAGGGAAGGAGTAGATGAGGTGCCAGATCGGGCTCCCCGTAAATCCGTTCACCACCTTCAGTCCAAGTTTTTTCGCAGTCTCACCGGTCTTGATGATCTCCTCGGCAGCACGCTGGCGCACACCCTCCGGGTCTCCGTCACCCCATACATGCGGGGGAAGCACAGCTTTATGACGTTCATCGATATTGTCCGACACCGCCTGTCCCACCAGGTGCGTGGAGATTGAAAAGAGCTGAAGATCATACCGCTTCAGCAGCTCAAGTTTTCCTTTGCAATAAGCATCATCGGCCTTCTCTACCTCGATATGATCTCCCCAGCATGCCAGCTCCACACCATCATATCCGAATTCTTTGGCTTTTTTACAAATTGTCTCAAGGCTCAGATCGGCCCACTGGCCGGTAAATAATGTCACTGGTCTCATGGTTATGCTTTTTTTGGTTAACTCTTAACTCTTAACTCTTAACTCTTAACTCTTAACTCTTAACTCTTAACTCTACTTAAAGTGATAAACAAAGATCACCGTCGCATCAAACGCCGCCTTCTTCGCATCCTTGATCTCCATCGTCACATCGATCTCCGTCTTTGACATTCCCCGCAGGTCCTTGATCGACCTCAGTTTGGCAACCACACGTACTTCGCTGTCAACAAGAACAGGCTGACCGAATTTGAGACTGGCCATCCCGTAATTGACCAGCATCTTGATATTGTTCACCTCCACGATCTGGGCCCAGTGGTAAGCCAGGATCGACACACTCAGGTACCCGTGGGCAATGGTAGTGCCGAACGGACTCTCTGTCTTCGCGCGCTCCGGATCTGTATGGATCCACTGGTGATCCAGTGTGGCATCCGCAAACTTATTGATCTGCTCCTGCGTGATCTTCTGCCATTCTGATACGCCAAGAACTTCACCTACATGCTTTTCAAAATCGGCGTGACTGTTGATTATTAACTTTCCCATTCTTATTCAATTAGTTTTCAGTGATCAATACATCGATGAATTCATTCATCCCGTGGGATGGTTTTCGTAAATTTTGGTTGCTAAGATAAAAAAAGCGTATAAAAGAAGGCACGAAACCTGGTGCCAGTTGCAACAAATGATCAACACCTATTCGAAGAAAACTGAGGGGTGCCTTGTATTGATCACCATTTTATCAAACTGCAGTATAAAATCCTGACCAAGGTTGCCAAATACCTTTTCATGCTCTTTGTAAAGGTAATCAGTATGAGTCTCCACGTCCTTCACCCTGGCAGAACGACCTGCGATCTCCAGTTCTAGTGAATCAATGATGTAACAGGTGAATTCCTTCACTCCCCCCAGTCCTCCAATGTTAAAAGAATGCTGGTCATATGTCGTGTCGATCTTTTGATGATACCTGTCATAATATGGCTTATACAAAGAACTGAAAGCCGATCCGGTATCGAAATACCACGGCAGGGTATCCGCACCCATTGCCACCGCAAGCACGGGGTCCAGTCCGTCTATGGCCAGGTTATGCAGATCATAGGTGCCTGGATGTGCAGGGACAAAAACAGAATCACTGAATACAATATGAATCTCCTCCAGGGACCTCAGAATTGGAAATGCCACAGCTCCGTTCACCGAATAATCATATTCAGGAAGCGTAACATCAGCGTCATCCATCACCCAGAAGACTGCGTTTTCCACCCGGATATCACCAAGTTGTATCGCCCCTGCAACTGTCAGATCACACTCCACGGAAGATCCGGTTGCTCCCTCCACCTCGAAATTGACATCCATGATCTCCATGCCCGCTTTTTCAGCAATGCTTCTTTTGATGAAGGAAAAGCTCGAACCGGTATCAAAAAGAAATTCCGAAGTATCAGCGCCCAGCACCACAGGAATATTCAGCAAACCCATTTTATCTTTACGTATCCTGATCCAGGTATCGGGATGTTCCACAATCCTTTGGCCCTGGTGACCTCTGAGTACCATCAGACTCTTTCGTTCATTGACCAGGTTTTCGTAAACCGATGAATCAAGCAGGTGCCTGTAATCTGTGATCAGTAGTGAGCAAACCTCCAGCGCCTCTTTGTATTCATAGAGATTGTAGTGGTTCATATACTGCGCCCGGTGCAGCTCCGTCAGTTCCTCCTCTGTGAAACGGTCGGGATGCTCCATCAATTTCGCGATCCTGTGGTTCGAACGTTCATGCGCATAAAAAGCATTGTCAACCAAAGCCCCGTAAAACCGCTGCATATCCTTTGGAAGCTGCTCTTCATTTGCAAGAAAAATATTCCTGAGTTTAAAATATTCCTCCTGTCCGTACAGGGAATCCATTTTCGCCACGATCACAGCGGTGGTGTATGCTGAATGTTGCCGGCTACATGCCGCTCCGGGGAGGATCAGTGCCAGCAGAACCAAAAGCCTGAAGGCTACTATGAATAGATTGTATTTGATCTGTTTCTGGTTTTAGTATCTAAAATTCTCAATCAAGATACGGAAGTTTTAAGTATTTAATACAATTATCTAGGGGTGCGACAAAAGACCCTCAGGATGTTTTAACGAGCTATGATCGCATATGGTTCAATCAGAAGAATGATTTCCTGCAGTGAATGGTCAGTTGTAAGAATGATATCCAACACAATCAGGCCATAATAGCGCTTTACATCATTTGCCTTGTGAGCAATGGTGTATGCTTACCTAATGTCGTAATTTATGCTAATTAAGCTTTCCTTTTCAAAAGGCAACCCACTTCATTTTCGATTCACTGGATTCGACCAGCCTGTCGATAAACTGCATGCCGCGCAGACCGTCATATACATTTGGGAAGTCAAGCGCCTCAACAGGCGGATCTTTTTTCTCAAGCCGACTCTGAATACAGATGGCAACATTCCGATAGATATTGGCAAATGCTTCGATCAGCCCTTCCGGGTGTCCCGGTGGCATCCGTGTGTTGAACTGTGCAATGCTGCTCATGTATGGATTGCCCGGTTTCCGGATCTCCATGGGCCGGTCGGTCCACTTCACCTCCAGCCGGTTGGGCTCAGCCTGCACCCATTCGATGCCGCCTTTTTCGCCGTAGACCCGTATGCGGAGACCATTCTCCTCGCCGGCAGAGATCTGACTTGCATAGATGATCCCCCGGGCGCCGTTGTTGTACCTGACCAGCACATTACCGTCGTCATCCAGTGGCCGGCCTTCGACCAGGACAGACAGATCGGCGCATAGTTCCGTTACCTGCAACCCGGTCACATATTCTGCCAGGTTCAATGCATGCGTTCCGATGTCTCCCATGCAGCCCGACTTCCCCGAACGTGCCGGGTCGGTCCGCCAGCTGGCCTGGGTCTGGTTCTCACGCTCAATTGGATCGGACAACCACCCCTGGGGATATTCCGATACCACTTTGCGGATCTTGCCCAGTTCACCCCTTGAGATCATCTCCCTGGCCTCCTTGACCAGCGGATATCCGGTATAAGCATGTGTAACTGCGAAGATCAAACCTGTCTGTTCCACCAATTTCACCAACTCTTCTGCCTCAGCAGTCGTAAACGTAAGGGGTTTGTCGCTCACTACATGAAAACCGTTGTCAAGTGCCATTTTCGCTGGTCCGAAATGTACATGGTTCGGCGTGGCGATGCAGACAAAATCCATCCGTTCCCCCTCGGGCAATTGCTTCTCCTTTTCGATCATCTCCTGGTAGGAGCCGTATACCCGTTCTTCGGGCAGGTAATAACTCTTGCCGGTTTCCGCGGATTTCTTCGGATCGGAACTGAAAGCCCCGCAGACCAGCTCGATCTGTCCGTCCAGTACTGCCCCGTTGAAATGAATGATTCCGATGAAGGAGCCGGGACCTCCGCCCACCATGCCCATGTTAATCTTGCGTTGTGCCATTGGTTGGATAGTTTTGATTATTCTGGGAATAAAAATAATAAAAGAGAGCAAAGGGAACAATAGTGGTGTGAATGCCTGGTGAAAACAAGCTATTACTGCCTGGTATGAAATAGGCTGCAGGTCAAATCCCTATTGCATGCTGCTTTCCTTTTGCTAATTTTAGGTCAAATTTTACAATCTTGATCTATCCACCCAATTTCGAAGACAAAATCGGGTTCACCAGGGTACGTGAGCTGGTGAAAGAGAATTGTCTTTTCGAACCGGGAAGGGAACTGGTCGCTGAGATGCAGATGATGGTCTCCGAGGAATCCATAGCTGAACAACTCGACCTGGTGGAAGAATTCAGGCAGATCCAGCAGGGAGATGAGGATTTCCCGATCCACCAGTTCCACGACAGCAGGAAAGCACTGAAAAAAGCAGCCATTGAAGGAACATTCCTGGAGGTGGAGGAGGTGGCAGGTCTTGCCAAAAGCCTGGAATCGGTAAGACTCATTGTCAAATTCTTTGAAGCGAAAGAGGAGGATGAATACCCGGAGCTCAGGAAGCTTAGCAAGACCGTTAAACTCTATCCATTCGTTACGGACCGAATCGGTAAGATCCTGAACAAACATGGTCAGATTCGCGACAATGCCTCATCGGAGCTGATGCAGCTGAGGCGATCCATATCGGCACAACAATCTGCCGTTACCAGGCTGATGAACAAGCTGGTAAAGAAAGCCCAGTCGGAGGGTTGGATGGATGAAGATAGCGGTGCGACATTCCGTAACGGGAGACCGGTGATCCCGGTGGGAGCTTCATCCAAGCGGAGTGTAAACGGATTGATCCATGATGAATCCACATCGGGGAAGACGGTATTTATTGAACCGTCCGAAGTGGTGGAGCTCAGCAACGGGATCAGGGAACTGGAATATGCCGAAAAAAGAGAGGTCGTACGTATTCTCACCGATTTCACAAATGCCATACGACCCTACCTGGATGAGCTCACCGGGATGCATCATTTTCTTGCTGAGATAGACAGCATCCGGGCCCGGGCACTGTTCGCGATCCGGATCAATGCGATCCGACCCAAACTCTCTTCCGGTCCGTCCATCGAATGGGAAAATGCAATGCACCCGCTCCTGTACCTCGCTTTTAATAACTCGGGCAGAGAGGTTGTCCCGCTCAACATCAGGTTGCAGGAAGATGAGCGGATACTTTTGATCTCCGGGCCGAACGCCGGTGGAAAATCGGTCTGCCTGCAAACAGTCGGACTGCTTCAATATATGTTGCAATCGGGCTTCCTTGTTCCGGTGGAAGAGCGTTCTGAATTCGGAGTCTTCTCCTCGGTATTCATCGATATCGGTGATGAGCAATCCATCGACAATGATCTCAGTACCTACAGCTCCCACCTGGAGAATATGAAATATTTCCTGAAGAATGCAGCATCAGATACCCTGGTGCTGATCGATGAATTCGGTACCGGGACGGAACCGATGCTGGGAGGTGCGATCGCCGAATCCATACTGGAAGATCTCAACGAGATGGGTGCATTTGGTGTGCTCACAACACATTATACAAACCTGAAACATTTTGCAGCATCATCCGATGGCATCGTAAATGGTGCAATGCTTTTCGACAACCACCGGATGCAGCCACTCTATGAGCTACAGATCGGTAAACCTGGCAGCTCATTCGCATTTGAGATCGCAAGAAAAATCGGTCTGCCTGAGAACGTCCTTGGAAAAGCCTCGGAAAAGGTGGGCCAGGAACATATCGATTTTGACAAGCACCTGCGGGATATCCTACGGGATAAAAAGTACTGGGAAAGGAAACGACAAAAGATCCGGCAGTCGGAAAAGAGGCTGGAAGAACTTATGGCCCGCTATGAAGAGGAGCTTGGATCAACTGAAAAGAGGCGGAAGGAACTCATCTCCGAGGCTAAAAAGGAGGCGGAAGAACTTCTGGCCGGAGCAAACCGGCGGATCGAGAATACCATTCGGGAGATCAAGGAGGCCGGTGCTGAAAAGGAGAAGACCCGCGAGGCCAGGAAACGACTGGAAGAGGTAAGGGACAAGGTGGACAAGAGTGGCGCAGTGCAGCAAGATGAGCTGAAAGGGGAATACCAGAAGCTCAAGGAGAAGCAATCCGAGCTGGTGCAAAAACGTCCTGATCTGCACAAACGCATTAAGAGGAAAGAAAATGAGTCTGCCACAATGCCTGCAGACCCAACCATCAAAGCAGGGGATACAGTGCTGCTGGATGGACAGGAGACTCCAGGTGAAGTCGCCGAAATCCGCGGAAAACAGGCCGTGGTGATCTTCGGGAACCTGAAATCCACTGTGAAGGTCGACCGGCTGAAGAAGACTGGAAAAAAGCAGGATTCCGGGAAGCAGGGAGCACGCTCGGGGGTCAATCTTGGTGACTGGAATGTGAGCAAACGCAGGGTAAGTTTCAAGCCCGAGATCGACTTGCGGGGAAAACGGGCAGAAGAGGCGCTGCAGAAACTGAACGAATTCCTGGATGAGGCGATCATGGTGGGAGCAGCCGAGGTTAGGGTGCTGCATGGCAAGGGCGATGGCATCCTCAGGCAATTGATCAGGGATCAGTTGCAGGTAAATGACGTGGTCAGTTGGTACGGGGATGAACACGTTGAAAGGGGAGGAGCCGGGATTACTATTGTGAGGTTCGGCTTCTAAAGCTATCTTTGGTCTTGCATTTTGAAAGCCATACATGAAAGAATGATCAGGTTCCTGAATAGAAAGCAGATTGACGACCATAAATGGAACAGCGTGATCGCGGCATCCCGCTACGAGACGATCTATCCGCATACCTGGTACCTTGATGCATGTGCAGACAGATGGTTCGCCATGGTAATGAATGATTATGAATGCGTGATGCCGGTTGTGTTTAGAAATAAATTCGGACTCAGGTATACCTATCAGCCGATATATTGCCAGCAATTGGGTGTGTTCTCGGAACAGCGGGTCGATACGGAGATCACAAGGATGTTCCTCCATAAAATGCAGCGAAAATTCAAAATGGGCGATTATGCATTGAACGAGGGTAACATCATAGGCGAGGAGAAAGGTCTGAATGTTACCGACAGTCACAATTATACGCTTCCGATCTCGGAAGATTATGATCAAATATTTAAAAACTACAGTGAAAACTGTCGACGGAATGTGAAAAAAGCATTCCGTGAAAACCTTGAGTTTTCAGACGAAGTGAATCTTGAAGAGCTCATCTCACTAAAGAAAATGAATGAAAAGGTGCAGCGATCACCAAAACATTACGCATATGTCCGTCTTCTTTTTGAAAGACTCGCGGAGATGGACCGGGTAAGAATCTTTGGTGCGCGGACAGATTCTCACCTGCTTGCTGCAGCAGTGTATGGATATAGTGAGAAAAGGGCAGTTTTCCTTTTATCAGCCTCAAGTGACATGGGCAAGAAAAAAAGAGCCATGTTCATGGTGATGGACGCTTTTATTCAGATGCACGCCGGTTCAGGATATACCCTTGATTTCGAAGGATCAGATATCGCTTCCATCGCACGATTTTTTCGTGGATTTGGAGCAAAGCCACAGGTATACCAGAGAATCTCATTTAATAACCGGACCAACAACCTGGTTAAAAGAATAAAAAGTGCCTGACCTGTTCAAAAAAATAGCAGCCAGGTTACCCGGGCCAGGAAATGCAGCACGCTATTTCAGGAAAGCAGGGATTGATGCGTTCTTCCCATTCTACCATGCAATCTCTGACCGGGAACTGCCACATGTCAAACACCTCTATCCTCTCAGGAATGTTGAGCAGTTCAAAAAAGACCTTGATTTTATGCTGGAACATTTCCTGCCGGTGAAAATGAGCGAGTTCCTTTCCGGTAGTTTTCTTATGGATCCTGCAAGACCCCCGATGGTCCTGAGTTTTGATGACGGTTTGATCCAATGCTACGAAGAGGTGATGCCGGTGCTGATGTCACGGGGAGTCCCTGCAACATTCTTTTTAAACAATGCATTTATCGACAACAGGTCGATGTTTTTCAGATTCAAGGTAAGCCTGCTTGTTGAACAGCTGAAGACTGTCAGTGATACCAAAAAAAATCGAGCAGCGCAAATCCTTCATTGTGAGCTTAGTGAGATCCGAACACGCCTCATGAGTGTGAATTATGTTGAACGTGAGATTACCGATCAGGTGGCCGATGCAATTGGGTATTCATTTTCGGAATACCTGATGCGTGATCCTGTATATCTTACCTCCATGCACATCAAAAAGATGCTGGATGAAGGATTTGAGTTTGGCTCTCACGGGATTGACCATCCCCTCTTCGGATTGCTGAAAAAGCAAACCACCATCGACCACATACAGGCAAGCATGGAAGACTTGAAAAAAAGGTACAATCTAAGCCATAGCTATTTTGCATTTCCGTTTACCGATAGTGGGGTGGAGGACAGCACCATTGATGCACTCTTTAAAATGAACATCATTGATGCTGGTTTTGGTACGGCAGGACTCAAGGAGGATAAATGGCCAGGTTATCATCAGCGGGTGCCTATGGAATTGCTTGATAAGGACGCAAAAACAACCCTTAATGGGGAGATCAACCGAAGAAGGGCCCGCAAGCTTACTGGGTCAAATGTTACAAGGCGCTGATCAGGTAAATACACAATCCCCGTCTCCGTCAAATACCTTTGGATCAAATGGGATCATGTCAGCAATCTCCTTATGTGCGTAATACCTCTGAGGCATCATTTTTGAGAATAGAAATGGATTGCCTTTTGTGCCAAGTACAGGACCGAGATCCTGATCACGAATTGTAATATGCGAACAACGGTACCCGATCATTGTGTTGAATACGATCTGACGGGCGGCAATGGTGAGCCGCATATCATCCTGGAAAAAGTAGGGAACAGAACATTTGTCATTCACCACGGTGATCCAGAGAAAGGCAGTTCCCTTGTCGTTGCTGAGTTTAAACCACTGAGAGTAGGATTGCTCAACCCGCCTTGTAAACTGGTATTTTCCGGGTAAAATTTCAGCATCCCTGCTGGTAATCCAGGAATGATCCCTGATCCATTTGAATTCCTCCACCGCACGCTGGAAGAGGGATCCCCTGGAACTTTCCACGATCAGTGCTGAGAGTTCGGTGTCCGGATCCTTGATGGCTTCTGTTTTGATCGCAGGATCAACGGGATAATCGCTTCCGGCGATCCACATATCATGAATGCCGTTCAAAAAACGGTCAGAAAACTTCAATAATCCCTGGAACCGAACGCGGTCCCTGAGCAAAGGGTAGAGGGCCGACCTGAGGTAATATCTTTTTCCGGGTCTGACAAGGAACTCCTTGAATACACCTGTCTTGTTATACACGGCGCGTGAAGCAGGCGCATAATTTGTATACATCAGCTTCCCCTGCCAGGATTCCTCTACAGTATTAAATAGTTGTGTAGACAACCCTTTCCTCCTGTAAGCCGGATCAACGAAGTTGCCGCTGAGCCAGGCGAATCTGACCAGACCATCCTTTCCGAATAACTGGTCGGGCAGCAGGGTCCGGTAAGCAAC
>CAKZNC010000005.1 GCA_937129385.1 uncultured Bacteroidota bacterium | reverse complement strand
GGAATAGCTCAGTTGGTAGAGCACAACCCTTCCAAGGTTGGGGTCGCGAGTTCGAATCTCGTTTCCCGCTCAAGGTAAGAGTTCTTAATCGGGTATGGTTCGTGATGTTCCCCCTGCAATCGGAATAGGCGGGCTACCCGGAAACGTTGCCGATGTAGCTCAGGGGTAGAGCGCTTCCTTGGTAAGGAAGAGGTCATGGGTTCAATTCCCATCATTGGCTCAAAATTGTTTTGAAGTAACTATTTACAAGTATCAATATTAATTTAAATTAAGTTATGGCTAAAGAAAAATTTGATAGGTCCAAAGCGCACGTCAATATTGGTACCATCGGTCACGTAGACCACGGTAAGACAACATTGACCGCTGCCATTACGCAGGTGCTTGCGAAAAAGGGTCTCTCTGAAATCAGGGATTTTGACTCGATTGACAACGCTCCTGAGGAAAAAGAAAGAGGTATCACAATCAACACCGCTCACGTTGAGTACCAGACAGCGACGCGTCACTATGCACACGTTGACTGCCCGGGACACGCTGACTATGTGAAGAACATGGTAACAGGTGCTGCGCAAATGGACGGAGCCATTCTTGTTGTTGCTGGTACTGACGGACCAATGCCACAAACAAGGGAGCACATCCTCCTTGCACGCCAGGTGAACGTTCCTAAAATTGTTGTTTTCCTGAACAAGGTTGACATGGTTGATGATGATGAACTCCTGGAGCTTGTTGACATGGAGGTTCGTGAACTGCTTGATTTTTATGAATTTGACGGTGAGAATGCACCTGTAATTCATGGTTCTGCTCTTGGAGCACTGAACGGAGAAGAGAAGTGGGAAGATAAAGTAATGGAACTGATGGAAGCAGTTGACAGCTATATCCCGATTCCACCGCGTGAAGTTGAAAAGGATTTTCTGATGCCGGTTGAGGATGTATTTTCAATTACTGGTCGTGGTACAGTTGCCACAGGTAGAATCGAAACTGGTGTTGTAAACACTGCTGACGAACTTTCAATGATCGGACTTGGAGCTGAAGCTCGCAAGACTGTTTGTACTGGAGTTGAGATGTTCCGTAAAATTCTTGACAGGGGAGAAGCTGGTGACAACGTCGGACTCCTGCTCAGGGGTGTTGATAAGAAAGAGATCAAAAGAGGAATGGTACTTGCCAAGCCAGGTTCCATTACACCACATACCAAGTTCAAAGCTGAGGTATACGTATTGAAGAAAGAAGAAGGTGGACGTCACACTCCTTTCCACAATAACTACCGTCCCCAGTTTTACCTGAGAACACTTGATGTTACTGGTGAGATCCAACTTCCTGAAGGAACAGAGATGGTAATGCCTGGTGACAATGTAACAATCACCGTTTCCCTGATCTATCCTGTGGCGATCAACAAAGGACTCCGCTTTGCAATCCGCGAAGGTGGACGTACAGTTGGAGCCGGTCAGGTTATTGATATCGTTGAGTAAGATATTGATATTCAACTTAATTTAAAGAGATCGGTCCGAATGTAGTTTTGGACCGGCCTCTTTTTGAGTGTTTAGGCATAAACGGGTGTAGCTCAGTTGGTAGAGCACTGGTCTCCAAAACCAGGTGTCGGGCGTTCGAGTCGCTCCTCCCGTGCGAAATTATCCTTTAAGAAATGAGAAGAATAATAAATTACCTCAAGGATTCCTATACAGAACTGGTGCACAAAGTCACCTGGCCTACATGGAAAGAGTTACAGAACAGTGCGATCATCGTGATGATCGCATCACTGATCTTTGCGATGGTGGTCTTTGTAATGGATATCTCGTTTCAAACCATACTTGAAGGCATCTATAAAATAGTCTGATTTTAGAAATGAGCGATCTCGAAAAAAAGTGGTATGTTCTGCGGGCAATCGGCGGGAAAGAAAAGAAAGCCAAAGAATATATCGAAAGTGAAGTATCAAGACTGAACCTGCAGGATTATATCGCGCAGGTATTGATTCCTACTGAAAAGGTTTACCAGATCAGGAACGGGAAGAAGATCAGTAAAGAAAGAAACTATTTCCCGGGATATGTATTGGTAGAGGCTGTCCTTACAGGAGAGATACCACATATTCTTCGGAATATCCCCAATGTGATTGGATTCCTGGGTACCCAGGGGGAACAGGAACCCATCCCACTCCGTGATTCTGAGGTGAACAGAATATTAGGTAAGGTCGATGAGCTTACCGCAGGAGAAGAGGAGATCACAGTACCCTATTTTGTGGGCGAATCCGTGAAAGTGATTGACGGACCGTTCAATAGTTTTACCGGCATAATTGAAGAGGTGAACGAGGAGAAAAAGAAACTCAAAGTGATGGTGAAGATCTTTGGGCGGAAAACTCCACTGGAGCTGAGCTTTATGCAGGTTGAAAAAGAAGGATAGAATTTAAAACATTGCGAACCTGGTAAATGTATGTCCATGTAAATGCTTCCTGTACATTTATCGCGAGAAGGTTTGTGATTAAACTCCATACGTAATAATAATAATTTGAAATGGCAAAAGAAGTAGAAGGCTTAATTAAGTTACAGATCAGGGGAGGAGCTGCTAATCCGTCCCCTCCCGTAGGACCTGCACTGGGTGCTAAGGGTGTAAACATCATGGAGTTCTGCAAGCAGTTTAATGGCAGAACCCAGGACCAGGCCGGGAAACTCTTGCCAGTGATCATTACCGTCTATAGCGATAAGTCTTTTGACTTTATCGTGAAGACACCTCCCGTTGCTGTACAGCTGCTGGAGATGGCCAGAATTAAAAGCGGATCTGCTGAATCCAACAGGGTGAAAGTAGCGGCCGTTACATGGGACCAGGTAAAAACGATTGCTGAAGCCAAGATGCCTGACCTGAATGCGTTTACTGTTGAGTCTGCAATGAAGATGGTAGCTGGAACCGCCAGGAGTATGGGAATAACTGTTCAGGGAGAATTCCCGTCTAACAATTAATTTTGAATAATAATGGGTAAACTTACTAAAAACAGGAAGTTAGCTTTTGAGAAGTTAGACAAGGACAAGCAATATACACTCAAGGAGGCAGCAAAGCTGGTGAAGGAAATTTCCAACTCCAAATTTGACGCTTCCCTCGATCTGGATATACGTCTTGGGGTTGACCCAAGGAAAGCAAATCAGATGGTGCGTGGTGTAATTACGCTTCCCCATGGTACCGGAAAGGAAAAAACCGTTCTGGCACTGTGTACTCCTGACAAAGAGGAAGAAGCCAAAGCAGCCGGTGCTGATTACGTTGGGCTGGATGACTACATTGAGAAGATCGAAGGCGGTTGGACCGATGTGGATGTCATCATTACCATGCCCCCTGTAATGGCAAAGCTCGGTAAGCTGGGTAGGGTACTCGGACCAAGAGGTCTGATGCCGAATCCTAAAAGCGGGACCGTAACCATGGAAATCGGTAAAGCAGTTGAAGAAGTGAAGAAGGGTAAAATCGATTTCAAAGTAGACAAATACGGTATCATTCATACCTCTGTTGGAAAAGTTTCATTTGAGGAACCGCAGATCGCTGAAAACGTGAAGGAATTTGTCCAGAACGTGATCAAACTGAAACCTGCGTCTGCAAAAGGAACTTATATCAGGAGTTTGTATCTGTCCAGTACGATGAGTCCTGGTATCAGATTAGACCCGAAAGCTATCGAAGAGAAAAAATAATCGCTAAAGAATCTCTATAGAATGAGAAGAGAAGATAAAAATGTAATTATTGATAACCTGGTTTCTGACCTGAATGAGACTAAGCACTTCTATCTCACCGATATTTCAGAGCTCAACGCCGAGGAAACATCAAACCTGAGAAGAAAGTGTTTTGAAAGCCAGATCAGACTGCTGGTTGTCAAGAATACATTACTCCAAAAAGCAATGGAGAAGTCCGAGGGCGATTTTGATCCTTTGTATGATGTGTTGAAAGACTCAACATCCATCATGTTCTGCGAAACAGGGAATGCCCCTGCGAAGCTGATCAAGGAATTCAGAAAAACCATGGACCGACCTATCCTGAAAGCTGCCTTTGTGGAAGAATCAATCTACATTGGTGACAATCAGCTGGATAGTCTCTCCACGATTAAATCTAAGGAGGAACTTCTTGCCGATCTGCTCTCACTGCTGCAATCACCAGCCACAAACCTGGCATCGGCACTTGGCAGCAATGCAAGCAACCTGGCAGGAGCCCTCAAGACATTATCAGAAAAAGAAGAAAATTAATAACATTTACAAAAATCAATAAAAAATGGCTGACGTAAAAGCAATCGCAGATCAGTTGGTAGAATTGACTGTTAAAGAAGTTAACGAGTTACTCGATATTCTTAAAGAAGAGCACGGTATTGAACCCGCTGCTGCTGCAGTTGCAGTTGCAGGACCTGCTGCCGGTGGCGGTGAAGGTGGTGGTGAAGCTGAGAAAACCGAATTCGACGTTGTTCTCACATCACCAGGTGGAGCAAAACTCCAAATCGTGAAACTGGTAAAAGACCTTACCGGACTTGGACTGAAAGAAGCTAAAGCTGTAGTTGACTCTGCACCTGCACCTGTTAAAGAAGGTGTAAGCAAGGAAGAAGCTGAATCAATCAAAACTCAATTAGAAGAAGCTGGAGCAGAAGTTGAACTCAAATAAGGCACTCGCATTTCCACTATAGGTTTAGTACCCCACTTTTAACAACAGGTGGGGTCTAAACCTTTATGCATATTATTAAATCTAGGTTAAATTTGGAATTTATCGAGATGTCATCAACACAAACAAATAAACGAGTAAGTTTTGCTTCCATTAAAAATCAACTGGAATATCCCGATTTTCTGGAAGTACAATTGAAATCTTTTCAGGAGTTTTTCCAACTGGAAACCACCCCTGAAAACAGGAAAGACGAAGGCCTATACAGGGTCTTTCAGGAAAACTTCCCAATAACCGATACCCGGAACAATTTCGTGCTGGAATTTCTGGATTACTCCATCGATCCGGCAAGGTATTCCATCGATGAATGTATCGAAAGGGGACTCACTTACAGTGTGCCTTTAAAAGCAAAACTGAAATTGTATTGTACAGATCCTGAACATGAGGATTTCGATACAGTGATCCAGGATGTGTACCTGGGAACTGTACCGTACATGACAGAAAGAGGTGCATTTATTATCAACGGTGCTGAAAGAGTCGTCGTTTCCCAGTTGCACAGGTCTCCCGGGGTTTTCTTCGGACAGAGCCTGCATGCCAACGGAACCAAACTCTATTCGGCACGTATCATTCCCTTCAAGGGGTCCTGGATCGAATTTGCGACAGACATCAACAGCGTGATGTATGCGTATATCGACAGGAAAAAGAAATTACCCGTTACCACGCTCCTCAGGGCAATCGGTTATGAAAGTGACAAGGATATCCTTGAGATCTTCGGACTTGCAGATGAGATCAAGGTGTCAAAGACCGGACTAAAGAAAGTTGTCGGTCGTAAACTTGCGGCCAGGGTGCTGAAGAGCTGGATCGAAGACTTTGTTGACGAAGATACCGGTGAAGTTGTATCCATAGAAAGAAATGAAGTAGTCATCGACCGGGAAACGGTACTGGAAAATGAACATATCGATCAGATCCTGGATTCGGGAAGTAAAACCATCCTGCTGCACAAGGATGAGGCTAACATTACCGATTTCGCGATCATTTACAATACACTGCAGAAAGATCCATGTAACTCGGAAAAAGAAGCTGTGCTTCATATCTACCGCCAGCTGAGAAATGCTGAACCACCGGATGAAACAACTGCAAGAGATGTCATCGATAAGCTCTTCTTCTCGGACAAACGATATGATCTGGGAGAAGTGGGCCGATACCGGCTGAACAGGAAACTGAACCTGGAGACTGATATGGATCACCGTGTGCTCACAAAGGAGGACATTATCCAGATCATTAAATACCTGATCGAACTGATCAACTCGAAAACCGATGTGGATGACATTGACCACCTGAGCAACAGGAGGGTACGTACAGTCGGTGAACAACTGATGAACCAGTTCAGCGTAGGACTCGCCCGTATGGCAAGAACCATCAGGGAAAGGATGAATGTACGGGACAACGAGGTGTTTACACCTACCGACCTGATCAATTCCAAGACCCTTTCTTCCGTGATCAACTCGTTCTTTGGAACAAACCAGTTGTCACAATTCATGGACCAGACCAACCCGCTTGCTGAGATGACCCACAAGCGAAGGATGTCTGCACTCGGACCGGGAGGTCTCTCCAGGGAACGAGCAGGATTCGAGGTTCGTGACGTGCACTACACACACTATGGAAGACTGTGTCCGATCGAAACACCTGAAGGTCCGAACATCGGGCTGATCTCTTCACTCTGTGTATATGCCAAGATCAGTAAGCTCGGTTTTATCGAGACACCTTACAGGCATGCTGAAGCTGGAAAAGTAGACATTTCCAACAAGGGAGTCGTCTACCTGAGTGCTGAAGAGGAGGAGGGGAAAATGATCGCACAGGCAAACGCACCTTTGCTTGATGATGGCGCGTTTAAGAACCAGCGTGTAAAAGCAAGGTTCGAGGCAGATTACCCGCTTTCTGAAAAAGATGAAGTGCACCTGATGGACGTGGCTCCGAACCAGATCGCATCCATTGCAGCATCACTCATTCCATTCCTGGAACACGATGATGCAAACCGTGCACTTATGGGATCCAATATGATGCGCCAGGCCGTACCATTGCTTAAACCGGAAGCTCCCATCGTGGGAACTGGTGTTGAGGAAGGTGTGGTAACCGATTCCCGCCTGCAGATCAACGCAGCAGGAGACGGCGTGATCGATTTTGTGGATGCAAATGAGATCGTCATCAGGTATGACCGTACCGAAGACGAGGAGTTTGTAAGCTTCGAAGACAATATCAGGAGATATAAACTTCCTAAATTCCGGAAAACCAATCAGAATACCTGTGTCAATCTTACGCCAATCGTGAAGAGGGGACAAAAGGTGAAGAAAGGACAGACACTGACCCAGGGGTATGCAACGGAAAATGGAGAAGTTGCATTGGGAAGGAACCTGATGGTGGCTTTCATGCCCTGGAAAGGGTATAACTTCGAGGATGCCATCGTGGTATCTGAAAGACTCGTTAGGGAAGATGTATTTACGTCAGTCCATGTGGATGAATACCTGCTAGAAGTCAGGGATACCAAGCGCGGACTTGAGGAACTTACTTCCGATATTCCAAACGTAAGTGAGGAAGCGACTAAGAACCTGGATGAGAATGGACTGATCCGGATTGGTGCAGAGATCACCCCGGGTGATATTCTGATCGGAAAGATCACACCAAAAGGAGAATCAGATCCTTCGCCAGAAGAAAAGCTGCTCAGAGCAATCTTCGGAGACAAGGCAGGTGATGTAAAGGATGCTTCGCTGAAAGCAGGTCCTTCGCTTTACGGGGTGGTGATCGATAAAAAACTGTTCTCACGTACACTGAAGGACAGGAAGTCGAAGCCTGCTACCAAGCAGATCATCGATAAGATCGACGAAGTGTACAATAAGAATATAGAGGAACTGAAATCACTGCTGGTAGAGAAACTCTTTTCATTGGTGAATGGAAAAACTTCACAGGGTGTTAAAGATTATCTCAATGCCGACATCATCCCCAAAGGAACGAAGTTTACAATGAAACTTCTCCAGGAGTTGAACTATGATGCAGTGAATCCCAATAAGTGGACCACCGATAAAACCAAGAATGAGCTGATCAGGACCCTGCTCCATAACTATATGATCAAGTTCAAGGAGATCGATGGTCTCTACAAACGCAAGAAACACAGTGTTACCAGCGGAGATGAACTGCCCACGGGAATTGTTCAGCTTGCGAAGGTGTACGTTGCGAAAAAGCGCAAGATCACGGTAGGGGATAAAATGGCTGGCCGTCACGGTAACAAAGGTATTGTTGCCAGGATCGTTCGCCAGGAAGATATGCCGTTCCTGAAGGACGGTACCCCTGTGGATATCGTACTGAACCCACTTGGTGTACCTTCCAGGATGAACCTCGGACAGATCTATGAGACTGTCCTGGGATGGGCCGGTAAACGATTGGGAATGAAGTTTGCAACTCCCATCTTCGACGGCGCAAGCATCGATCAGATTACCGAACTTACCGATAAGGCAGAAGTGCCCAGGTTTGGAAAAACAAACCTGATCGACGGGGGTACCGGTGAACCATTCGATCAGCCTGCAACCGTTGGTGTGATCTATATGCTGAAACTGGGACACATGGTGGAAGACAAAATGCACGCCCGTTCCATCGGACCTTATTCTCTGATTACGCAGCAGCCATTGGGTGGTAAAGCTCAGTTTGGCGGACAGCGTTTTGGAGAAATGGAGGTATGGGCACTCGAAGCTTTTGGTGCCGCCAACATCCTGCAGGAGATCCTCACAGTTAAATCAGACGATGTGATCGGTAGAGCCAAGGCTTATGAAGCGATCGTGAAAGGTGAACCGATGCCAACACCTGGCATCCCGGAATCACTGAACGTACTTCTGCATGAATTGCGCGGACTTGGATTGAGCATGAACCTGGTCTAACCGTATACTGAATGAGGCCGGTAATTTTCCGGAACCTCCGTTTTTATTTGTAACAATTTAATTATTAGCATATGTCATTCAGGAAAGACACAAAGGCAAGAAGCAGTTCTTTTACAAAGATCACTATTGGCCTGGCTTCCCCGGAAGAGATTCTGGAAAGATCCAGCGGTGAGGTCCTAAAACCGGAGACCATCAATTACAGGACATATAAGCCTGAAAGAGACGGCCTGTTCTGTGAACGGATCTTCGGTCCTGTAAAAGACTACGAATGTCATTGTGGTAAATATAAAAGGATCAGGTATAAGGGGATCGTATGTGACCGTTGTGGAGTTGAGGTGACCGAGAAAAAGGTTCGCCGTGAACGGATGGGGCACATCTCCCTTGTGGTACCGGTCGCTCATATCTGGTATTTCCGCTCATTGCCCAATAAGATCGGGTACCTGCTCGGATTGCCTACCAAGAAGCTTGATTCAATCATCTATTATGAACGTTACGTGGTGATCAACCCGGGCGTGAAAGAAGCAGATGGGATCAATTACCTTGACTTCCTCACGGAGGATGAGTACCTGGATATCCTCAATACATTACCAAAGGAAAACCAGATGCTCGAAGATGATGACCCGGAAAAATTTGTAGCCGGAATGGGAGCTGAAGCTTTGCACATGCTTCTTGGAAGACTCGAACTGGATGAACTGTCATATTCATTGCGTCACAAGGCCAATACCGAAACTTCTCAGCAGAGAAAGAACGAGGCTTTGAAACGTCTCCAGGTGGTGGAAGCTTTCAGGGCTTCAAAGAATATCAACAAACCGGAGTGGATGATCGTGAAAGTGGTCCCGGTGATCCCGCCTGAACTCAGGCCGCTGGTGCCGCTGGATGGCGGGCGTTTTGCAACGTCCGACCTCAATGACCTCTACAGGAGAGTGATCATCAGGAACAACAGGCTGAAACGTCTCATCGAGATCAAAGCGCCGGAAGTGATCCTGAGGAATGAAAAGAGGATGCTGCAGGAAGCAGTCGATAGCCTGTTTGATAATTCACGGAAATCAAATGCGGTAAAAACTGATGCCAATCGTCCGCTTAAATCTCTGTCAGACAGTCTGAAAGGTAAGCAGGGACGGTTCCGTCAGAACCTGCTCGGTAAACGTGTGGACTATTCCGCGCGTTCCGTGATCGTGGTCGGACCTGAATTGCAATTGCATGAATGCGGTCTGCCTAAAGACATGGCGGCTGAACTCTACAAGCCCTTCGTGATACGTAAACTGATCGAAAGAGGGATTGTTAAGACTGTTAAATCTGCGAAAAAGATCGTAGACAGGAAAGATCCGGTGGTCTGGGACATCCTTGAAAATGTGCTCAAGGGACACCCTGTTTTGCTGAACCGTGCACCGACACTGCACCGACTCGGTATCCAGGCATTCCAGCCAAAGCTGATCGAGGGCAAGGCAATACAGTTACACCCGCTTGTTTGTACCGCATTTAATGCCGACTTTGATGGTGACCAGATGGCTGTTCACCTTCCGCTTGGAAATGCTGCAGTACTGGAAGCACAGATACTGATGCTTGCCTCTCATAACATCCTGAACCCTGCCAATGGTGCGCCGATCACAGTTCCTTCCCAGGACATGGTACTCGGACTGTATTACATCACCAAGGCAAGGAAATCTTCAAAAGATAGGGTGGTGAAAGGAGAAGGTCTGACCTTCTACTCTTCGGAGGAGGTGACCATAGCATATAATGAGAAGAAAGTGGACCTGCACGCCGTTATCAAGGTGAAGATTCCAAAACTCGGTGCAGAGAATGGGGAGACAGAAGTGATCGAAACTACCGTGGGACGTGTGATCTTTAATGAATTTGTTCCCCCGGAGATCGGTTATATCAACGACCTTTTGACCAAGAAATCATTGCGTGATATCATTGGCCGCGTACTAAAAGCAAGTGGAACTGCTGCAACAGCACAGTTCCTGGACGATATCAAGAGCCTTGGTTTCGGTATGGCATTCAGGGGTGGTCTCTCATTTAACCTGGATGATGTGATCGTGCCTGACGAAAAGGAGATCTACGTGAAGGAAGGATATGAACAGGTTGATGAGGTGCTGGACTCCTATAACATGGGTGTGATTACCAATAACGAGAGGTACAACCAGATCATTGATGTCTGGACACATACCAATGCAAAACTGACCCAGACACTGATGAAGCAGCTAAGTACAGATAACCAGGGTTTCAACCCTGTTTACATGATGCTTGATTCTGGTGCAAGGGGGTCCAAGGAGCAGATCCGTCAGCTCTCAGGGATGAGGGGACTGATGGCAAAGCCACAGAAATCAGGAGCCACAGGATCTGAAATTATCGAAAACCCGATCCTCTCCAACTTTAAAGAAGGCCTTTCTGTACTTGAGTATTTTATCTCCACACACGGTGCACGTAAAGGTCTGGCCGATACCGCACTTAAAACAGCTGATGCCGGGTACCTGACCCGCCGGCTTGTTGATGTGTCCCAGGATGTGATTATCAATGAATTTGATTGTGGAACACTACGCGGATTGATCGCAACTGCAATCAAGAAGAATGAAGAGGTAGTGGAAACACTCTATGAGAGAGTTCTTGGCCGCACAACTGTACATGATGTCTACCATCCGCTGACGGGAGACCAGATCGTGGAATCCGGAGAAGAGATCACAGAAGATGTGGCAGCTGCCATTGAAGAATCACCCATCGACTCAGTGGAGATCCGGTCAGTACTGACCTGCGAATCTACAAGAGGAGTGTGTAGTAAGTGCTACGGACGTAACCTGGCAACAGGGAAAATGGTTCAGATTGGTGAGGCTGTCGGTGTGATCGCAGCACAGTCAATCGGTGAACCTGGTACACAGCTGACACTGCGTACCTTCCACGTTGGTGGTACTGCCTCCAATATTACGGCAGAATCAAGCGTGATCGCCAAGTATGACGGAAAGATCGAGATCGATGAACTTCGTACCGTTACCCGAAAGGATCCGGATACAGGAGATAAAGTGGAAGTGGTAATCGGACGTCTTGCGGAACTCCGTATCCTTGATAAGAATACAGGTATAGCACTGACAACCCACAATATTCCGTACGGATCAGTCCTCTATTCAAAAGAGGGATCCGAGGTGAAGAAGGGGGACCTGATCTGTCAGTGGGACCCATATAATGCACTGATCATCAGTGAGGTTGATGGAAAGGTAAAGTTTGAGAATGTGATCGAAGGAGTTACCTTCCGCGAAGAGTCCGATGAACAGACAGGATTCAAAGAGAAGGTGATCGTTGAAACAAGGGACAGGACCAAGAACCCGATCGTGATGATCAGTGACGCGAAGGGAACAGAGAAGACCTATAACCTGCCGGTTGGTTCACATATCGCTGTCAGCGAAGGTGACAAGGTAAATGCCGGACAGGTACTTGTAAAGATCCCAAGGGCTGTTGGTAAGTCGGGTGACATCACCGGTGGTCTGCCACGTGTTACAGAACTTTTCGAGGCACGGAATCCATCCAACCCGGCAGTGGTTTCGGAGATCGACGGGGAAGTGGCATTCGGGAAGATCAAGCGTGGTAACAGGGAGATCATCATCACCTCCAAAGCAGGTGAGGTGAAAAAATACCTGGTTCCGCTGTCCAAACAGATCCTGGTACAGGAGAATGACTATGTGCGGGCAGGAATCCCGCTGTCGGACGGAGCCATTACACCTTCAGATATCCTGGCCATCAAAGGACCGACAAAGGTACAGGAATACATCGTGAATGAAGTTCAGGAAGTATACCGGATGCAAGGTGTGAAGATCAATGACAAGCATTTTGAGATCATCGTGAGACAGATGATGCGGAAAGTCGAGATCATTGATCCGGGTGACACCAAATTCCTTGAAAAGCAAGTGGTTGATAAACTTGACTTTATGAATGAGAATGACTGGATCTACGGCAAGAAGGTGATCGTGGAGGTCGGTGAATCAACTTCCTATCGTCAGGGACAGACCATTACCGCGCGAAAACTCAGGGATGAGAATTCGATCCTTAAAAGAAAGGATTTGAAACTCATCGAGGCAAGGGATGCTGTGCCTGCCACATCTTCCCAGGAACTCCAGGGGATTACGAAAGCGGCGTTGCAGACAAACAGCTTTATTTCTGCTGCATCATTCCAGGAAACCACGAAGGTATTGAACGAAGCAGCAATCTTCGGCCGTATGGATGAACTGGAAGGACTGAAGGAAAATGTTATCGTGGGACACCTTATTCCTGCCGGAACAGGTATACGTAAGTACAACAACCTGGTAGTAGGATCCAAGGAGGAATATGAGCGACTGACAGCATCAGGGGAAGCTGAAGGTACAGTAGAAGAACCTTCCGAAAAGTTGGAAGATTAAAATCCTGATCATGGAAGAGAAACAAAAGAAGAATCAGATCAGCATTGAATTGAAGGAGGATGTGGCACAGGGTACCTATGCAAACCTGGCTGTCATCACCCATTCAACGTCAGAATTTGTACTTGATTTCGTGCGGGTAATGCCCGGACTGCCCAAGGCAGAAGTGAAATCAAGGGTGATCTTGACTCCCGAACATGCAAAGCGACTGCTGAATGCTTTGAAGGACAATGTTGCGAAATTCGAAAACGTTCATGGAAAGATCAAAGATCCGGGGCCTGGCGGCACACCGGGTATGCCAATGAATTTTGGCGGACCAACTGCCCAGGCTTAATTTCGAACGATCTTGTAAATCAGTTACTGAACCCCTTCATTTGAAGGGGTTTTTTTTTCGAACAAAACAATATCTCCATCTTGCTCAATAGGGAAAAACTATTAATTTTGCCACCCATGCTATTGATGTTGATATAAACTATTCCGAATGATACCCTCATCTTTGGACATAGTTATTTGGCTTCGCCGGGCTACAGGTTATGCGGAGCAAGGACAAATGATCATATAGATAGATCGAAGTAAAGAGCCTCATGATGAGGCCTGACCGAACACTGCTGATAATATCGTTTTGATGAGAGGCAACCAATCATCTTGAGAATAAATGAAATTTGTAATAAATCATAATCTAATACTATAACTAAAATATATACTTGTGAAATCTCTAAAAATCATAGTTTTAGCAAAACAGGTACCTGATACGCGAAATGTGGGTAAGGATGCCATGAAAGCAGACGGGACTGTAAACAGGGCCGCCCTGGAGGCCATATTTAACCCGGAGGATCTCAATGCGCTCGAACAGGCGCTTAGAATCAAGGACATGGTCCCGGGTTCTGAAGTGCACCTGTTGACAATGGGGCCTGGTCGTGCAGCAGAAGTGATCCGTGAAGGACTTTACCGAGGAGCCGACGGAGGTGTACTTCTTACCGACCGGAAATTTGCCGGATCGGATACACTGGCTACCTCTTATGCAATCTCAACAGCCATTGGCAAAATGAAATATGATGTAGTGGTGGCAGGCCGCCAGGCCATTGATGGGGATACCGCCCAGGTTGGACCTCAGGTTGCAGAAAAATTGCAGATTCCCCAGGTCACCTACGTGGAGGAAATTGAAAAGATCGATGCTAAATCAATGGTCATCAGGCGCAGGCTTGACAATGGATTTGAGGTTGTGAAAGCGCCTTTCCCGGTGCTGTTGACCGTACACAGCTCCGCACCGGATTGCCGTCCGCGTATCGCGAAAAACGTGATGAAATACAAGCACGCGCGTACCCTGACAGAACTACAGGATGCAACGGAGGATTATACCAGGTTGTTCCAAGACAGGCCTTACCTGAAGATCAGGGAAATGGGCGTGCATGAGATTGAGGCCAATGTTGAAGCACTCGGGCTCTCCGGGTCTCCTACCAAGGTTAAAAAGATTGAGAACGTAGTCTTTAAAGCGAAAGAGGCCAAAGTGATCAATTCGGATGAGAAAGAGATTGAAGAACTTATTGTTGAACTGATAGAGAACCATACCATCGGATAGTCTCTACCTAAAACCAGTAATCGTGAATAATATTATTGTCTATTGCGAAACCAACGGCAATGCCGTTGCAGATGTAAGCCTTGAGCTGTTGACGAAGGCGAAAAGCCTTGCAAATCAACTGAAGGTGCAGGTAGAAGGTATCCTTATTGGAAATGATCTGAAGGGCCTGGAAAAAACGCTTTTTGCACATGGTGCCAATGTGGTACACAAGGCCGAAGATAAACGACTTGAATTCTATCAGACCCTTCCGCATACGAGCGTGGTGTGTGAAATAATAGGGAAAGAGAAGCCGCAGATCGGACTGTTCGGAGCATCCACGGTAGGTCGTGACCTGGCCCCCAGGGTGGCATCTGCGCTGAAGAGTGGACTGACAGCCGACTGTACGAGCCTGGAGATCGGAGAACATTATGAAAAGAAGACTGATACCACATATAAAGACCTGCTTTATCAGATACGTCCTGCATTTGGTGGGAATATCGTGGCCACGATCATAAATCCGGAAACAAGGCCCCAGCTGGCAACAGTGCGCGAAGGAGTGATGAAACGGGAAGAAATGGATCAGCCGGTTAAGGGCAAAGTGAAGAACTGGGATGTAAACGAGATTGTCGGAAAAGATGATTTTGTGATTGAGATCATTGACCGCAAGGTTGAAGATAAAAAGGTGAATATCAAAGGTGCCCAGATTATCGTAGCCGGAGGTTACGGGGTGGGTTCTAAAGAAAATTTCAATATTCTCTATGAGCTCGCCGATGTGCTGGGCGGAGAGGTAGGCGGAACACGTGCAGCTGTGGATGCAGGGTATATCGAGCATGACAGGCAAATCGGGCAGACCGGTGTGACGGTAAGGCCTAAACTGTATATTGCCTGTGGTATTTCCGGACAAATTCAGCACAGAGCAGGGATGATGGAATCTTCAATGATCATTTCCATCAATACCGATGCGAATGCACCGATCAATTCGATTGCTGATTACGTGATCACAGGGGATTTTGCCGAGGTAATCCCCAGGATGATCAGATATTACAAGAAGAATTCCAAGTAGGAACAATATTAAACGCTAAGATCATGGAAAATTTTTATACAGATAACAAAGACCTTAAGTTTCACCTGAACCATCCCCTGATGGAAAAGATCGTGGCACTAAAGGAGAATAATTACGAAGAGTCCAAAGAGTTTGATTTTGCTCCTATTGATTTTGAAGACGCAATAGACAGCTATGACAAGATTCTTGAAATTGTTGGTGAGATAAGTGGTGAGGTGATCGAACCCAATGCTGAAAGTGTGGATAAAGAGGGACCTCAACTCATCAACAATGAAGTAAAATATGCAAAAGGAACACAGGAGAATCATGATGTGCTTACAAAAGCAGGATTGATCGGAATGTCGTTGCCAAGGAAATATGGCGGACTGAATTTTTCTATCGTTCCTTATGTGATGGCTGCTGAGATTGTCTCACGTGCCGATGCAGGATTTGCCAATATATGGGGATTGCAGGATTGCGCAGAGACCATCCATGAATTTGCCAGCGAAGAGATCAAACAGGAGTTCCTGCCCAGGTTCAACAACGGGGCCACTGCTGCAATGGTGCTCACGGAACCTGACGCAGGGTCTGACCTGCAGGCAGTGCAGCTGAAAGGCCAGATAAGTGCCAATTATGATCCTGAAAAGGACCTCTACTATTTGAATGGTGTGAAACGGTTTATCACCAATGGAGATGCAGATATCTCACTTGTACTTGCCAGGTCTGAAGAAGGAACCAGTGATGGCCGGGGGTTGTCACTTTTCGTATACGACCGGAAAGATGCAGCGGTGAAGATCAGGAGGATCGAAAACAAGCTCGGCATCAAAGGATCACCCACTTGTGAGATGGTTTTTACCAACGCCCCGGCAAAGCTTGTCGGAGACAGGAAGCTCGGACTGATCAAATATGTGATGGCATTGATGAATTCAGCACGTTTGGGAATTGGAGCCCAATCAGTGGGCCTCGCAGAAGCTGCCTACCGGGAAGCTTTGAAATATGCAAATGAGCGTCAGCAGTTTGGAAAGACCATTATCAGGTTTCCGGCGGTTTACGAGATGCTTACAAGCATGAAAGTGCGCACACAGGCCATTCGTACCCTGTTATATGAAACAGCCAGGTACGTGGATATATACAAGAATTATCAATTTACATCTGAAACACGGCAGCTTGAAAAAGAGGAGCGGCAGGAGATGAAAAGATACCAGCGGCTTGCAGATATGTTCACACCGCTGCTGAAGCTTGTTTCCAGTGAATATTGTAACCAGATCGCATATGACAGTCTGCAGATCCATGGTGGAGCAGGATTCATGAAGGATTTTCCGATTGAAAGAATATACAGGGATGCCAGAATCACCAGTATCTATGAAGGAACGTCCCAGCTCCAGGTAGTTGCTGCCATCAGGGGAGTCACTGCAGGTGGATTCCTGAACAGGATCAGGGAATTTGAAGAGGTAATGGTAGCTCCCGAACTTGAGTACCTGAAAAAATACCTGGTGAATATGACCGCCGAGTATGAAAAGGTAAGTAAATGGGTGCTGGAGCAGGACGATACAGAGTTCCTGGACTTTCATGCGCGCAGATTGGTTGAGATGGCCGGAAATATCGTCATGGGATACCTGCTGCTTCATGACAGTAGTAAGAATGATGAGTTTGAAACATCGGCCGAGGTATTCATCAAGCGTGGAAAATCCGAAAATGCACAGAAGGCTGATTACATCACCAGCAGCGAAACGAAAGACCTTGGTGTTTTCAGGTACGTTTAGCCTGACTTCTTAAGAGGATCCACTAACATCACGCAGGGCCGGAGATGTCCGGGTAAGGGCTTTGCAATGCGGGATGAAAGAGGTTGACACCTCCTGCTTTTCAGGACAGTTCAGACAGTCTCTTTGCACAGAATTATCTTATCTTTGCTGACCTATGATCCAGGAGGCCAATGTCAGTACGATATCTGTAATTGGCACCGGTAATGTGGGATGGCATCTTGCCACGGCACTTTACCGGGCCGGCATTACTATATGTCATGTAGTTTCCAGAAAGCCTGAACATGCCAGGGAATTGGCTTCATTGGTGGACGCCATTCCCATATCGGATCCTGGGACGATCGAAGATCATCCCGATCTGTACCTGGTGTGTGTCAGTGATGATGCAATCTCAGCAATAGCAGATAAATTCAAGGGTACAGGGGCTCGCCTGGTGCACACTTCAGGAAGTACAGGGATCAATGTGCTCTCAAAACTGTCCATACCCGCAGGCGTGCTCTATCCGCTGCAGACCTTTACTAAAGGGAATGAAATGGATTATTCAAAGGTTCCTTTTCTCCTGGAGGCAACAGACCCAGACTTTTTAAAGACGCTTGGCTCACTGGCGAAATTGCTGTCAGACAAAGTGTTTGAAATCGACTCTGAAGCGCGAAGAATGATCCATATAGCGGCCATTTTTGCATGCAATTTCAGCAATCACCTGGTATCGATCGCTGCTGATATGATGCGTGAAATAGATTTTGACTATGAATTGCTTGTTCCGCTGATCAATGAAACAACGGAAAAATTGCAGAAGATGGATCCAGTTACTGCGCAAACCGGACCGGCGGTGAGAAACGACACGGATATCATTAACAGTCATTTGGAAGCACTCAAGCACAGACCCCGGGATGAGGAACTTTATAAACTTTTGTCGGAGAATATTTTAAGATACAGGAACAAACACAATGAGTAAACAAAATTTTAAGGAGGACCTGAAAAGGATCAAGGCCTTTGCATTCGATGTGGACGGAGTCCTGAGCGACCCGAAAGTACACCTGGCAGCTGACGGACAACTGCTTCGGACCATGAATACGAAGGATGGCTATGCCATTCAGTATGCAACCAAAAGGGGATACCCGATCGCAATTATTACCGGGGGAAGGACCGAATCCGTGGGACAGCGCTTTGCAAACCTTGGGATAGAGGATATTTACCTGGGTGCCTCCGAAAAGATCAGGGACTTCAACGAATTCAGGGATAAATACGAATTGCAGGATGATGAGATCCTATTCATGGGAGATGACCTGCCCGATTACGAGGTGATGAAAGCCTGCGGAGTCCCCTGCTGTCCGGCAGATGCAGTGGAGGAGATCAAATCTCTTTCGGTTTACATATCGCATGTAAAAGGGGGAGAGGGCTGTGTAAGGGACATCATCGAACAGGTACTCAGACTGCATGGGAAATGGATGGACGGAGAGGCATTTTCGTGGTAGGTGAAGAAGATCCACGGTACTGTGTGAATTGATAAAAAGAGATTAACTTTAATGCAGAAAATGTGAGAGTGTAATTATGAGGAGCTTCATTGAACTGATAAGATTACCCAACCTGCTGATCATCGCATTGACGCAATTTGCAATGCGCTATCTCATCATGGAACCGCTGCTTCCGACAGAAAGCTTTGCCCTGCAGTTTAGTGATTTGCATTTCCTGCTGCTCGTAACTGCTACATTGTTCATTGCGGCAGCCGGATATATCATCAATGACTATTTTGATACACGTACCGATCGGATCAATAAACCTGACAAGGTGGTGGTTGGAGTTACCGTGAATCGCAGGACGGCCATGACCCTGCACAGTGTCTTTAATCTGCTTGGAATCGCGATCGGCACCTACCTTGCGATCCATGTCGGGGTCTTCTCAATGAGTTTCATTTTTTTCCTGGCAGCAGGACTGCTCTGGTTCTATTCCACGAACTACAAACGCCAGTTCCTTGTGGGTAATCTTACCGTTGCATTCCTTACGGCCATGGTGCCACTGGTGGTCGTTCTGTTCGAGATTCCCATGCTGAACAAGGCCTACGGGCAGATCATGCTTCAGTATAACAGCAGCTTTAATTACATTTTTATCTGGGTGGCAGGATTCAGTGGTTTTGCTTTTGTCACGACGCTGATCCGTGAGATCATCAAGGATGCAGAGGATTTTGAGGGAGATGCCGCTTACGGGATGAGAACGCTTCCCATTGTCGTGGGAACACCCGTCACAAAGGCCATCCTGGTAACACTGATCGCAGGGACGGTCTTTCTGCTCGTTTTTGTCCTGGTAAAGTTTATCATGTTCTCGGCCGATGCACCGGATTTCATCTCGATGGTCTATTTCCTGGTATGCCTGGTCATTCCGCTTATTATTCTGCTCACACTGGTAATAATTGCAGGGAACAGGAAGGATTACCACCGTGCAAGTGTGCTGATCAAGATCATCATGTTGCTTGGGGTGCTCTATTCGGCAATTGTATATTACCTGATCAAGTTCTGGATCTGAATGCTTCTCGAAAGACTGAAAAAATATACCCTCGTGCTGGCCTCTGGTTCACCCCGGAGAAAGGAGCTGATGGAAAATGCAGGATTTCGCTTCCGTACAGCGCCTGGTCCGGGTGTTGAGGAAAGTTATCCGGAAGCGCTTGTCGGGAGGGAGATTGCAGGTTTCCTTGCCAGGAAGAAATCAGCTGCTTTCGACCAACCTCTGAAAGAGATGGAGATACTGGTCACTGCAGACACTATCGTCTGGAAGGACAGCCAGGTGCTGCATAAGCCGGCCGGCAGGGATGAGGCAGCTCAGATCCTCCGGCGTTTGTCAAACGCTGCTCATTACGTATATACCGGCGTATGTCTGCGGTCGGGTGAAAAGGAAAAAACATTTGTTTCGGCAACGGAAGTATTATTCGGACCGGTTTCTGAGGATGAAATCGATTACTATATTCAGCATTATCAACCTTTTGATAAAGCCGGGGGCTATGGGATCCAGGAATGGATCGGATTCATTGGAGTTGAAGAGATCAGGGGGTCCTATTTCAACGTGATGGGATTGCCTGTTCATCAATTGTACAGGGAACTTGAATCATTTATTATATAACCAACAATTATGATTATGAAAAGACAGTTTTTGGCGATCCTGATACTGATCGCCTCTTTCAATGCAAAGGCAGATGAAGGGATGTGGTTGCTCTCCTTGTTGGATGGCTATACCATTGAGGACATGCAGTCAAAAGGATTCAAACTTACAGCAGAAGATATTTATAGTGTGAACCAGGCCTGCCTGAAAGATGCGGTGGTTATTTTTGGTGGCGGTTGTACCGGTGAATTGATCTCCCCGGATGGACTGCTGCTTACCAATCATCATTGTGGATATGGAACGATACAATCACACTCTTCCGTTGAGAATGATTACCTGACAGATGGATTCTGGGCCATGAGCAGAGAGGAGGAATTGCCAAATCCCGGGCTTTCGGTCAGGTTCCTCCGCTATATGGATGATGTCACGGGTGATGTGCTTGACGGGACAGAAAATGCAGATACCAGGGAAGAATATGAGGCCATCATCCAGGGCAATGTCGCATCGATCGCTGCTGTCGCAAATGCTGAAGGGAAATATGAATCAACGGTCCGCCCGATGTTTTACGGCAACCAGTATTTTCTCTTTGTTTATGAGCGATACAACGATGTACGTCTCGTAGGCGCACCACCCAGTTCCATCGGGAACTTTGGCCGCGATAACGACAACTGGATGTGGCCCAGGCACACAGGAGATTTTTCTGTTTTCAGGATATATGCCAATAGTGAGAATGAACCAGCAGGATACAGTGCCGAAAATGTTCCTTACCAGCCAAGGAAATTCTTTGAGATATCCATGGACGGAATTGAAAAGGGAGATTTTACCATGATCCTCGGGTACCCGGGATCGACGCAGCAATTTCTCTATTCCAGGGCACTGAAGCATTTCGCGGAGGTCAGTATGCCCATGCGCGTGGATTTGCGTACCGAACGCATGGAGATCATGGACAGGTACATGCAGCAATCGGATGAAGTACGTATCCAGTATGCATCCAAATACAGGGGAGTATCCAATGCGTGGAAAAAATGGCAGGGAGCGATACGCGGACTGGAACGGCTCGATGCTGTGCAGAAAAAAGTGAAATTTGAGAATGAATTCCGGGAATGGGTAGGTGAGTCGGAGGACCGTACCGAAGCATATGGCGATCTGCTTCCCTCCTTTGAGGAGATATACACCGAACTCGAACATTTTGATGTGATCAGGGACCTGATGGGGGAAGCTGTTTTTGCCATCGAGATACTGAGGATAGCGAGTGCCGTGGAATACATGATGATGGATTCCATCCCTGCAGAGGAGATCCTCAACCGGTCAAAGCGGATGTACGATGATATCCACCTGCCGCTCGATAAGGAGATGTTCAGGACAATGATGGAGAATTACAATGACCTGAGTCCTGTAGAATTCCATCCGGACATCTTACAGGAGGTCAATGAAAAATACAAGGGAGACTTCAACGCATGGACGGAGGATGTCTATGATAAGACACCGGTTCGCTCGCTGGAGGCTCTGGGCGATTTCCTGCGCATCTACGAAAGAAACCAGGGGAAAGCAATGAAAAAGCTGAAAAAGGACGATCTCTTTATCGCACTGGACCAGTTCAGAAATATATACACCCAGCGGGTAAGGCCGGCAGAGTCGGTCCTGACAGAATCGCTGGAGCATCTCTATAAACGATGGGTAAAAGCACGATTTGAAATGAAACCCGGCAAACGGTTCTATCCGGATGCAAATTTCACGATGCGTCTCACCTATGGAGAGGTGAAGGGTTATTCACCTGAAGATGCTGTGAAATTCGGGTACCACACCACCCTGTCAGGGGTGATCGAAAAAAGCAGGCAGGACCAGCCCGATTACGTGATCCCGGAAAAGCTCCGGGAACTTTATGAAGATAAGGACTATGGCGATTATGGAGTGGACGGGACCATGCCGGTGTGTTTCACTGCTTCAAATCATACTTCAGGGGGAAATTCCGGAAGCCCGGTGATCGATGCCGAGGGCAGACTGATTGGTATAAATTTTGACCGAAACTGGCACGGAACCATGAGTGATGAGATGTATGATCCCGGAATGTGCCGTAACATTGCGGTGGATATCAGGTATATCCTGTTTATCATCGACCGGTTTGCAGGTGCCGGATACCTCCTGGATGAAATGGTGCTGGTGGAAGAAGAGGCTCCAACAGTCGTTGAGGCTGACGCCGGAATGAATTAATACCTGCGACGATACGTTCAAATAGATAAAGAGGCGGTCCCAACTTCAATTGGGACCGCCTCTTCAATTATTTATAAACATAGAAATCCACCTTTTCTTCCTTGCTGTCAATGTGGATCTCATTGGCATTCATCAGCATGGCCCTTGTATCAGGGTCAAGTTCAAGGTCATATGATTTCCTGTCATACCGCATGATGGAACCTGAAATCATATCTATTGCCCAGCCAAGCGGATTCGCCAGGTTGAGGACGCTGATTACATTAAACTCCTGGTCCAGGGTGAAAATCCTCGCTTCGTACCCGTCTAATTTGTATTGGATATCAACGCTGTTGAATTCCCTGTCTACCCGGTAACTGCAGGGTGTCCTGCAGATTTCAAGACCATCCAGGTAAACAGTGGCCCCTTCGGGATCAGAATCAAAATAGATGGTGTCCTTTGTGCCTGTAAATATTGTTGCACAGCCCGATAGCATAAGCGCTACCATGGCCAGGAAAGTAATTTTTTTCATGGTTTCATAGATTTTTATTAGGGCTTACTTCAGTTTAGGGTCCTGTTCAGCAAATTCCGACCGGCAACTCTTAATACGTATGAATAGGATGCTATTTTTATCATTGCAAATTCCGGACCTTAATTGCCGTAATCATAGAAAAAAACCTGTATTTCCGAAGATTTACACATCCGGAACCTAAAGTTCACTGGCTGCCATCTCATTCCGTATATTTTTTTTAAGTTTTAACACTGTCCGGTTTGGCTTTTCTGAAGAAACTACTATTTTCGTAGCACGAAATTATAAAACGTAGCACGATGTCGTTGAAAAGATTTGGAGTGAGCCTGGAGGAGGATGTGCTCAGCGAGCTGGATCAGCTGGTAGAGCGGGACAACTATCCAAACAGGTCCAGGGCCATCGGGTACCTGGTGAAGAAAAGCATCGTTGAACAGAAATGGAATTCCGATGAAGAAGTGGCGGGGGCTGTGGTTGTGGTCTATGACCACAGCAAGCTGGAACTGCACAAGGAGGTGAACGCCATCCAGCACAATTACAATTGCCTGATCCTTTCCGGTCAGCATATCCATCTCGATGAGCATAACTGCCTGGAAGTAATTACTGTAAGGGGAAAGGCGCACAAGCTGATCAAATTGCGGAACAAGTACAAGGGATTGAAAGGGATCAAGAATGTTGAGCTCGTCATGAGCGGAACAGACGATTAATACCCAAACCAATATGATAATGACTAGCAGACTGAAAGTACCATTGAAAAAGAAGTTGTTGATCTTCGCACTTGTAACCGGCACGCTTACAGCATCTGCTGCTGAGCCTACAGATACCATCAACATCAACGAGGTGGTGATTTCCGGGAACAGGGTAGAAGTTACAAAAGTAAGTGTCCCTCAGTCCATCTCGGTGATCACCAGTGACGAGATCAGGAGCCAGGAGGAGGCCAATATCCTCCCCGTTGTTGCCAGGACCACACCGAGCCTGTTCGTCAGTGAGATCGGTGTGGCAGGTTATGCACTCGGAAATGGCACATCGGGACAGATCTCCATCAGGGGTGTTGGAGGTTCCCCCAATGCCCGCGTCATGATGCTGGTGGACGGTCAGCCACAGTATATGGGAGTCTTCGGACATCCGCTGCCCAATTTTCACATGGCTTCCAACGTGGAACGCGTCGAGGTTGTCAGGGGACCTGCATCCCTGCTCTACGGTTCCAATGCCATGGGGGGTGTCATCAACGTAATTACAAAACAACATACCAAACAGGGTCTTAATGTGAGCGGTCATGCAGCGTATGGATCATTCAACACACTGAAGACGGGAGCTTCTGTGGGCTACACGAGAGACCGGTTCTTTGTGGGAGTGAATTTCAATCACAACCAGACCGATGGTCATCGTGACAGCACCGATTTCAATATCACCAATTTGCATGCCTACGCCGGATACCAAATCGACGCCAACTGGTCGGCCCGCATCGGGTATACCTGGGCCGATTATTCATTCATGGATCCCGGATCGACCATGAGTTTTGAGCAACTGACCTTCAAGGGCGATATCAACAGGCAGATGGCCACCTTCTCCTTGAAAAACAGCTATGCAAATACAATGGGAGGGATCTATGCATTCATAAATACAGGGTATCACAGTTTTTCCGATGGATGGGTGTCCGATGACGTCAACAAAGGGGTGAACGTCTACCAGGCATATAAGCCCTGGGCCGGAGCGTTGCTCACAGCCGGATTTGATGTAAAAAACTACGGAGGTGAAGGATCATTTGGATTTTTTGCAGACACCTTCCTCACGGTCAATGAAACGGCCGGCTATCTGCTCGCTGAGCAGGAGATCGGTAACCTGCTGACCCTTTCGGCCGGTGCCCGGTATGAGCAACATTCCAATTTCGGAGGCGAAATTGTTCCGCAGGTGGGACTCACCGTGACGCCAGTCCAGGGGACAACTTTCAAGGGATTGGTGTCCAAGGGTTTTCGAAGTCCGACTATCATGGAAATGTACCTATTTGCACCCAATGCAGATCTCGGTCCGGAACAGTTGTGGAATTACGAACTTTCCTATGCCCAGCGTTTTGGATATTCAGGTATACTGAATGTTACCGGCTATATGATCAACGGTTCAAACCTGATCACCATGGCACCCAATCCCAATCCTGGACCGCCGATGATCAGGGGCAATGGCGGGGCATTTACAAACTACGGGGTTGAGGTGGAGGCTACATATGAGCCCGTACAGGATCTGAAGGTGGATCTTTCATACAGTTACCTCAATATGGATTCACCACGCTACTTCTCTCCTGAGAACCAGCTGTATGTCGGGGCTGTCTATACCATGGGAAAATTCATGCTGGCACTGAATGTCAAACAGGTTTCAGGTCTGTATACCTTCATCAGCAATGTGGATAGTTCAGACGATGTCAGGCAATCCTATACACTCATGGATGCCAAGGCAATGTACAATGTGCTGGACGGACTCGCCCTTTTCGTGGCAGGCAAAAACCTCCTGAACCAGGAATATGAAACCGTATGGGGCTATCCCATGCCCGGGATCAACGTGATGGGCGGAATATCAATAGATTTCAATTAACCCTACAGTATTTTTTGTTAGTGATGTCAGGATTCCGGCAGGTCAGTATTTACCTGCCGGAATTTTTTACTACTGCCCCAGGATTTTCGCATCCACAAAGAAAACTGAGTGGATCTTGATCTCATGATCCGAACCGATCAGTTCATCGGTCACCGTTTTTACCCTGAGATCAAAGGCATCCTTTTTGATGTATTCCTGGAGATCTTCATCACTTGTTTCCAATTCCAGTGTTTTTCCAGCATCGGCTGGGACCGCATCGTTCCAGGCGATCCTGACTTCATCCAGACTGTCGGCTGAGAGAAATATCTCAATCGATTCAAGAAAACCGAAATCACCTTCAGCAGGGGAGTTGATCGAGAGGTCCAGGGTGGTCAGGGTGATCTCCTCGATCAGGTCTTTCCTGGTATCATTGACAGCAAACTGTGATTCGGCATCGGATTCGATCTCCGGGGTGAAAACATTGAAAGGAAGATTGATCCCGGTTGATGCCGGGATGACAACCGTATCATTGTAGATCAGGTTGAATTTTGTGAATTCAGAGAGCTTTTCACATCCTGTGAAAAAGAAGCTTCCGATAAGTATGACGAGGATAAGTTTTTTCATTTTCCCTTGTTTTATAGTGTAAACGTAACAATTGAATAATGGTTTAAATTTTTTCGTCGTCAATGGTCGGTCCCTGTTTCCGGAATTTTTTATGCTGAACGGTACTCCTGTCCGGCACATGTCCCTGGTGGATAAAAGCCGGGGTGACATACTGGCAAATTGACTATTCGCCAGGAATCCTGGGTGAAAGCAAGGCCCAGGAGGCCGATAGCAAAAAAATGTTTCATCCGATCCGGGCACCCCGGTTCCGGTAGACAATCTTTCCTATATTTGGATTTTATTTTCAGTCCATGACCGATCAATCCAAAGGCATCCTCTATGCTTCCATCACCGCCTCGTTGTGGGGTTTTCTTGCCATAGCACTCAAACTGGCAGTGATGGAGTTGTCTCCTGTAACTGTTGTATGGATCAGGTTTTCAACAGCATTCATTACGCTGGCCCTGGTCACTCTGATATTCAGAAAAAGCGACTTTGCCGTATACAGGAACCTGCATTGGATGCTGCTGCTTGCAGCTGTTTTTCTCGGGTTCAATTACCTGGGATTCATTTCCGGCATTAAATACGTAAGTCCGTCCTCATCACAGGTATTCATCATGGTTGCCCCGGTATCATTTGCATTGTCCGGAATATTGATCTTCAGGGAGAAGGTAAACCTTCAGCATATCATTGGTTTTGTGCTGGTGGTGCTCGGGATCGGCCTGTTTTATTCCGAACAGATCCGGGACCTCGTGAATGCCGAAAACCATTTCACCAGGGGCATGCTGCTGATCTTTGGCGGCGGGTTGTCATGGGCCATCTTCGCCTCCCTGCAGAAGCGGCTGCTCAAGACCTATTCGCCCAACCAGCTCAACCTGTTTATATACAGTATGTGCGCAGTGTTGCTGCTTCCCTTCGCCCAGTTCGGTAAGCTCCCGGGTCTGAACACCGGGGAATATGTCCTGCTCTATTACCTGGGTCTGAATACCGTCCTGGCATACGGATCCCTATCCCTGGCCATTAAATACACCGAAGCCAACAAGGTGAGCGTGATCATTACGCTCAACCCGATCATCACCTTCGTGACCATGGCAATTCTTTCCAGGATGAATGTATCGTGGATCGAACCTGAATCTTTTTCAGTGCTGAGTATTGCCGGTGCACTGACTGTGCTTTCCGGGGCGATCACCGTGATTCTTGCCGGAAGGCGGAAAAAGAGGCCTGGAAATTAATTTTCAAGCTCCTTTTTGGCTTCTTTGGTCAGATCCTCTTCGTCAATCCCCAACGTTTCATCGATCCTTTTTCCGAATTTCAGGTCCGAAATGATCAGCATGAATGCACCAAACACCAGCATTCCCAGCCCTGAATAAAGATTGATGTTCTTTCCCAGGGAGAGTTCGTACATCTCATCCCCCAGTGTTACAATGCCAAAAACAGTCAGAATCAGTCCGAATACAACGAACATGAAACCAATTGGTATTTTTATATCTAAACCCATGATGTTTGTTTTTACAGATTACCAGAAAATTACAGTTAAGATCACGGCAATGATGCCCACTGCCCATGCAAGTGCGCCCGGACGCTGATACCAGTGTTTGCTGTCATCGATCGTCTTCGGGGTGAGCTGGTAGACCAGACCTTTCAATTGCTCATCGGTCTTGGTACGTTTTGTTGCCAGCGATATAACGATGGTAGCCACAAGTGCTACTGAAAATGCAATAATTGCGATCCAGAAGTTTTGTGCCATCTCACTCGGGAAGGTTTGCAATACGGTGCCGGTCCATCCCCCTTTGACCAGGCTTTCTGCCCCGGCCGGCTGTGTGAATCCATGGACCAGTGCGGCAGAGAATGTTCCGGTGAGCAATCCCCAGAATGCGCCATGTCCTGTTGTTCGTTTTGTAAACATTCCCATGAGGAATGCCGCAAACAGGGGGGCATTGATAAACGCAAAGATCAACTGGAGGAAATCCATGATATTGTTGAACAGGGCCGCGACATACGCTGTAAGGATACTCACAAGGACGCCGAATACAGTGGTGAGCTGACCCACGCGGAGATAATGCTTGTCGCTTTTGCCGGGAACCAGGTAACTCTGGTAAATATCATATGTAAATACAGTATTGAATGCCGTTACGTTCCCGGCCATGCCACTCATAAAGGATGCCATCAGGGCGGTCAGGCCAAGTCCCAGCACTCCGGTGGGCAGAAACCGTTTCAGCATCATGGGGATCACGAGGTCATAGTCATATCCTGCTCCTTTGACAGGCAGATCAAATAGCGGATCTCCTGAATTCAGTAATGCAATTGCAATCATCCCGGGAATGATCACAAGGAAAGGGATGAACATCTTCGGGAAGGCACCGATCAGTGGAGTTTTCCTTGCATCACTCATGGAGCCGGCAGCCATGGCACGCTGTACAACCAGGAAGTTGGTACACCAGTAGCCGAATGAAAGCACAAAACCAAGTCCGAAAAAGATTCCGATCCATCCTCCCATGGGATGTTCAGGGGAGATGTTGGACCAGGAATGGTCAAATCCCGAGGTCGCGGGATTCAGCGCCAGCTTCCCAACCATGCCGTCCCATCCGCCAACTTTGATCAATCCGATGATGACAAGTGGAAGGAATCCAATTACGATCAGGAAGAACTGCAATACCTCGTTGTAGATCGCAGAACTCAGTCCGCCCAGGTAGGTATATACAAGGACAATGAAGGCGGAGATGAACAGGCTCATGTGGAAATTCCATCCGAGCAACGTTTCCATCAGGAGCGCAAGTGCATACATGGAGATCCCCGATGCAAAAATGGTCATGATGGCAAATGTGAAAGCATTAAAGCCCCGTGTTTTTTCATCAAACCTGAGTTTCAGGTATTCCGGGACCGACCTGGCCTTTGAGCCATAGTAAAATGGCATCATGAAGATCGCCAGGAAGATCATGGCGGGGATGGCGCCGATCCAGTAGAAGTGTACCGTGGCCATCCCGTACTTGGCACCTGATGCGGCCATTCCGATCACCTCCAGCGCACCGAGATTAGCTGAGATAAAAGCAAGTCCGGTCACCCAGGCAGGCAAAGATCTGCCTGCCTCCAGGAAATCGGTGGCATTTTTCATGTATTTTTTCAACGCCCATCCAATTCCCAGGACAAAGGCGAAGTAGATGATCATGATTGAATAATCGATCCACGTTAAATTGAATGCTTCCATTAATTCTTAGTTTAAGTTTAGTTTATTGTCCAGCAAACATTTTTCTATCAGCTCTCAAAAATAATAACATTTCACACATTGTATGTTCTGACAGGGGTTATAATTGTTCCAAATAACCCGGATTCACTTTGTGATGTTAGAAATATGAATTATTATTGGTGGATATTTTAAAAGAGGTTACCCTCGTGACCGGAATCATGAATATCCAGGAGCAGATTGCTGAAAATCAGCAGACATCAGCTTTTTTATTGCGAGGAGACGAATGCAACTTTCGATGGCAAATTCACAGGATTTGCACTGAACTTAAACTAAACTAAACTACAATGGCCAATTTAGACTGGATCGTACTGGGTCTGTTTGCCCTTGCTCTTGTGGGCATTATCCTCTGGACCCTGAAAAAAAAGGACAAAGACACATCTGATTATTTTCTTGCAGGCAGGGATGCCACATGGATCGCCATCGGTGCTTCCATATTTGCTTCAAATATAGGTTCTGAACACCTGGTCGGACTCGCAGGTGCAGGTGCCAGCAGTGGAATGGCAATGGCGCACTGGGAAATGCACGGGTGGCTCATCCTGTTGCTGGGGTGGCTGTTCGTACCGTTCTACGCACGTTCCGGGGTTTTTACCATGCCTGAATTCCTGGAGCGCCGCTACAACTCCAGTGCAAGATCCTTTCTATCGGTAATCTCCATCGTAAGTTACATCCTGACCAAGGTGGCGGTGACTGTATATGCTGGTGGTGTGGTATTTAAAGATGTCTTCGGAATAGATTTTATTACCATCGGCAGCATGCAAATCGATTTCTTCTGGGTGAGTGCAATCGGACTGGTTGTCCTCACCGGGTTGTATACCACATTCGGTGGGATGAAAGCTGTACTCTATACCTCTGTATTGCAGACTCCGATCCTGTTATTCGGATCCATTGCCATCCTGGTGATCGGCCTGGTGAAGCTGGGTGGATGGGCTGAAATGATGGAGATTACCCGCGCAGTACCAGCCAATGAATTCGGCGACAGCATGACCGACCTGATCAGGTCCCCAAAAGATGGGAATTTCCCCTGGACCGGGGTATTGCTTGGATCAGCAATAATTGGATTCTGGTATTGGTGTACCGACCAGTTCATTGTTCAGCGTGTTTTGTCGGGACGTGATCAGAAACAGGCCAGGCGGGGTACCATTTTTGGCGCTTACCTGAAACTAACCCCGGTATTTATTTTCCTCATTCCGGGGATGATCGCTTTTGCGATGACACAGAAGATCGATCCTGAAACGCAACGTCCGTTACTCGACCTGGCCAACAGCGATGCGGCCTTCTCCACCCTTGTGAAGGAGCTGCTACCTAAAGGCTTCACCGGGATCGTGGTCGGCGGAATACTCGCAGCCCTGATGAGTTCACTCGCCTCCCTGTTCAACTCCTCGGCGATGCTGTTTACGGTTGATTTCTATAAAAAATACAAACCAAAGGCAACTGAGAAACATTATGTGCTCGTGGGCAGACTTGCCACAATCGTCATTGTCATCCTGGGGATTGCATGGATACCTGTAATGAAAAGCCTTGGTAAGGTATTGTATGCCTACCTCCAGGATGTTCAATCATTACTGGCTCCGGGTATTGCAGCAGTATTTCTCCTGGGAGTGGTTTCCAAGCGGACAACACCGAAGGCCGGGATGGCCGGTTTGGTAGTTGGTTTTTTCCTTGGTATGCTCCGACTGGGTATGAAAGTCTACTACGGTGATGATATCGGTGACGGATTTTTGTACAACCTCATCGTAGCCCCCAACTGGCTGCACTATGAGATCGTACTTTTCTTTATCATCATCGTATTGATGATGATCGTAAGTACATTCACAGAGGCCAAGGATCCGAAATCGATCGAGGGACTCTATTTCGGTTCGGCAAGCGCTGAGCAGAAGGCCCTCACCAGGGCGAGCTGGAACAATTGGGATGTGATCAATTCAGCCATTATCATTGCTTTCATTATCGGCTTTTATATCTACTTCTGGTAAATGCAAAAGGGTTGATATGGCAAAGCAAGTGCCACTGATCGCCATATAGTTTATCATTGTCTTTTCGGCCTGCCATGTTGCAGGACTGGAAAAGGAGCATTGATGCATATATACCTGGGGAAAACCCCGAATGGACCGGGCCCTGACGGAAAAAGTATTGTGGAGTTCAATCAAACAAATTTTGTAAGAAATTCGTTATCTTTACAATTGATGAAGAGACACAGCAAACATATCATCACGCTCGTTTTACTGACCATACCGCTGGCGCTTCAAAGCCAGGACCCGGTAGCCAGGATATGGAATGAGATCGACAGTGTGAAATCTGCGGTCCAAACACCTGCACCACCCCGGCATATCAGTCCGTGGTCACTCAGCACCTCCGTTGGTACAAGTTTCAGTTACAGCCCCTGGTTCGGATCAGCAATGCAGTTGTACACTGCACCGCATGTCAGCTATGCAGCCAGTGATCGACTGGCATTCCACGGCGGACTCATGGTCTCCAGGACCACACCGCTTATGAATGCAGGAGCTGGTGAAATCTCGAATTTCAATGGATTTACAGGTATCTCCGCATTTGCCTCCGCTTCCTACCGGGTCTCTGAAAACCTGTATATACATGGAACAGGCGTAAAAAGTTTTGCCATGCTCCCCGAGGGGAACGAATTGCGTGCCCTGGAGTATTATGATTTTTCTGTGGGTGCCACCTATGATTTTGGTAACTTTTCCATTGGAGCATCGATTCACCGGACCGACAGGCCCTATTACGGCTACCCGTTTGGCAACGGGATGTTTGGATCCCCATTATCCTGGTAATTCATGATGTTAGTCAGCCTCGCCCTTGCACCTGTCCTGATCATCCTGTTCTATGTCTGGTTGAGGGTTAATACCGGCCTTACACGTGCCTTCACCGCAGTGCCGGGTCATGCGCTCATGGGCATAAGCATGGGATACTTTTTCGGGATTGCTCATATGTATCCTGAATTGAAAAAAGCCAATCTCCGGAAAGCCATCCTGGCTCCATTCCTTCTCCATGGCATCTATGATTTTATACTGATGGCCGGACTTGACTGGCTGCTGGTAGTATTTATACCCTATATGGTGTATCTCTATTATTCAGGATTGAGGAAGATGAAGATCACCTCCGACAGCAGCATCTTCCGGAACAACGTCGAGTTGCCTGACTGACCGGCAGACAGAACCACCGGCCCCGGCACATTGAAATTTTTTTTCTCCTGCTTTGTGGTTATCTTCGAACCAGTAAAAAATACAATTACAGATATGAAAAAGTTGAAAATCATTGGAAGCATCATGTGCTTAGTCATGAATGTTACATATGCCCAGGAGGGGCCTGGTTTGAAGAATCAGACAGACAGTGTTTCCTATGCCATTGGGATCAGTCTGTTCGACCATGTATCCCAGTTTGAAAACCCTGTGAATGTGGATCGGGTACTTGAGGGATTCCTTGCTGCATCTGAGAGTTCAGCCATCATGGATACGGAATCGGCGAATGAATACATTGCAGACGTTAGTTCCAGGATCCGGGAGCAGGAGAAGATGAAACGGATCATGGTGGGTGAACGGTTCTTCGTTGAAAACCAAAAGGAAGAAGGAATTGTCACCACACATACAGGACTGCAATACAGGGTGATCAGTGAAGGCTCGGGTGAGTCTCCCACGGCATATGACACGGTACGCGTTCACTATACGGGCTACCTTTTGGATGGCACTAAATTCGAATCTACATATGACAGGCACCAGCCTGCTGAAATGGTAGTCAGCAGAATGATCCGGGGATTTGGAGAGGCATTGCAACTGATGAAACCCGGGGCTGAATATGTGGTGTACATTCCCTACTTTCTTGCGTATGGTGACAGGCAGGCCGGGCCCCAGATCCTTCCGGGATCGTCCCTGATGTTTGAAATCAAATTGCTCGAGGTCCTCTGAGCGTATGGAGACTCCCGGAAATCATATACTGGTGATCTTCGGTGCGTCGGGAGACCTTGCCCGCCGGAAACTGATCCCTGCATTGTATGCATTGCATGTAAACAGACTGCTGCCGGAGAAGTTTGCCGTGCTTGGGATCGGGAGATCTGCTTATGATACCGGATCTTTCAGGAATTACATGGACGAATCACTGGAAGAGTTTTCAGATGATTTTCATGATGACCAGCAGTTCCTGGAGAAGCTGGATTACCTGTCGATCGACCCTTCGGTTGAAGATAGCTATCCATTACTTGCACAAAAACTTGAGGAGATCAGGGAGGGGCATTCAATCCCGGAAAACTACATTTTCTACCTCGCCACCCCGCCTTCCCTGTACGATGTTATTCCGGGATACCTGGCCAAAAATGGTCTGACCAGTGAGCATGACGGTACCTGGAAAAGGGTGATCGTTGAAAAACCTTTTGGTCTTGACCTCGAATCGGCCATCTCCCTGAACAGGAGTTTGCTCAAGGTGCTGGATGAGGACCAGCTTTACAGGATCGATCATTACCTGGGAAAAGAAACAGTCCAGAACATCCTGGTCACCAGGTTCTCCAACGGAATATACGAACCGCTCTGGAACAGGAATTATATCGATTACGTAGAGATCACCTCGGCGGAAAACATCGGGGTAGGCAATCGTGGCGGTTATTACGACAGGTCCGGGGCGTTGCGTGACATGTTGCAGAATCACCTGTTGCAGCTCGTGGCACTTGTGGCCATGGAACCCCCGTCTGAGATCAGTTCTCATACGATCCGGAATGAGATGCTTAAGGTGTTCCAGTCACTTCGTCCCATTAAGAAAGAAATGGTGCAGGATTACCTGGTACGCGGACAATACATGGAGTCTCATGTGCGGGGCGAATTGCAGAAGGCATACAGGGATGAAGAGGGAGTGCCGGAAGAATCGCGAACCGAAACTTTTGCTGCACTCAAATTGTATATCGATAACTGGAGATGGGGCGGAGTACCGTTTTATATTCGCACCGGCAAGCGTCTTCCCACCAAGGTGACCGAGATCGTGATCCATTTCAGGCCCTCACCACATGCACTATTCTGCAGCGAGGATGCCGGTTACAATTCAGAAAACCAACTGGTCATCCGTATACAACCTGATGAAGGAATTCTGCTGAAGTTCGGGATGAAGGTACAGGGCGCAGGATACAATGTACAGAATGTGAACATGGACTTCCATTACCGGGACCTGATGAATGCAGATATTCCCGAGGCCTATGAACGGTTGCTGCTGGATTGCATGCAGGGGGATTCCACGCTTTATGCCAGGGGAGATGCTGTTGAGGAGGCATGGAGGTTCGTAGCACCGATCCTGGAGCGCTGGGAGCAGGACAACAAATTTCCGCTTTATGGTTATCCGTGTGGCACATGGGGCCCCGAGCAGGCCGATCTGCTGATCGAGGGCGAGCGGCGAACCTGGCGTTATCCCTGCAAGAACCTTGCGGATGACGGCACCTATTGTGAATTATGAGCGCTAAACCGGTTTTAAATATCTTTGCCCACAAGCAGCAGCTGGCGGTGAAGCTGGCGCAGGATTTTGCCGGCCTGGCAGGAGAACTTGCCCGATCAAAGGAGCAGGTCAATATTGCACTTTCTGGAGGTAGCACGCCCACTCTTTTTTTTAAAGCCATGGCAGACCTGGGGCCGGAGATTGACTGGAAAAAAATCAGGTTATACTGGGTCGACGAACGCTGTGTACCGCCAGGGCATCCGGAAAGCAATTTCGGTGCCGCCAAAAGGGAATTCCTGCAGCCCCTGGACATACCTGAGGACACCTGGTCCAGGATCCGGGGAGAGGATGATCCTGGGAAGGAGGCTGCACGATACGGTGACCTGATCATGAAGAATGTGACTCCCGACAAATCCTTCCCCGTTTTCGACATTATCTTCCTGGGATTGGGAACGGATGGTCATACTGCATCGATATTTCCATACCAGAAGGAGCTCTGGAATGCTGAACAGCTCTGTACAGTGGGCATACATCCGGAAACCGGACAAAAACGTGTGACATTTACCGGGCAGCTGATCAATGCAGCACGAAAAATTGTTTTCCTGGTCACCGGCAGGGAGAAATCGCAGGTTGCATGGGATGTGATCAGGAGGTCCGGTCAATGGGAAAACTACCCTGCCTCACTGGTGGCACCGGTCCGGGGTGAGCTGGAGTGGTATATGGATCGCGATGCGGCAGGATCTTTAAAGTGAATCTTCCTGGTCGCCCAGTCCTTCATTCCCTGTATCCAGCAGGAATCGCCATTCACCTTCTGAATTCTTGCTCCAGATCGTAACATAGGTACCCTTTCCATCGGGATACTGGTCATCTGTATAATCAATTTTGTAGGTACCGAAGGTGTATCCGAGGTCACCGGAATTCGCCAGAACTGCCTCAATGGGTTTCCAGGTAAGGGTAAACTGATCATCACTTACCGATGACAGGGCAGCAACAACCTCACTTTTGCCGACCACCGGCATGCTGTTGGTCCTGAGGAGAACCCCGTCACTGGCACAATAATAATTGAATGCTGTCGTCATCCCTTTGCTTGCAGACATATCGGAAAACATCTTTTCAACCCTGATCAATTCGTAAGCATCATCTTGTTTTGTATTTTCGTTGCAGGCTACTGCCAGGAGTATGATTGAGGAGAGCACAGTGAGTATTTTCATGGGACAAATGGTTGGTTTATTCTGGCAAGTAACCCTATTATTTGTAAATTGTCAAAATCAATTTCCAGGATGAAAGATTTTACCGAAGCGCAGGCGTTGCAAATGGACCGGGAAGACCCGCTCGGCGTACTGCGCGAAAAATTCAGCATACAAAATAAAAACCTCATATACCTCGACGGTAATTCGCTGGGGATGCTTTTAAAAGCTGCATCTAAGGACCTGCAGGAGGAGGTGGAACAGGCATGGGGATCACAGCTGATCCGTTCCTGGAACCAGGGGTGGTATGAAAAGGGGCTGGTGCTCGGGGATAAGATCGCGGAGATTGCGGGTGCTTCAAAGGGGGAGGTAGCTGTGGCCGATTCTACCTCTGTGAATTTGTATAAGCTGGCATATGCGGCACTCAGGCTGAAACGGGGAAGGAAAAAGATCATTACGGATGATCTCAATTTTCCGTCGGATATCTATATTCTCAAGGGACTGGCAGAATCGCTTGGCGAGGGACATGAAGTGGTGGTCCTTGAGTCGGCCGACGGGATGACCATTTTACCGGAACAGGTCCGGGAGGCGATCGATGACGACACTGCCCTGGTGAGTTTTTCGCATGTGGTTTTCAAAAGTGCTTATATGTATGACATGGAGCAGGTGACCCACATGGCGCATCAATATGGTGCGCTGGCACTCTGGGACCTTAGCCACAGCATTGGATCGGTGCCTGTTGAGCTGAATACTTCAGGTGCCGACCTTGCAGTAGGATGTACATACAAATACCTGAACGGGGGGCCTGGTTCACCGGCATTTCTTTATGTGAGGAGGGATTTGCAGAACCAGCTTACTTCACCGCTACAGGGATGGTTCGGGGAGCAGGATCCGTTTGATTTCGGACTTGATTACAGGCCTGCACGAGGGATCCGGCGCTTTCTCGCAGGTACGCCCCCCATCCTTTCAATGGTGCCGGTGGAGCGGACGCTGGAGATGATGATCGGGGCAGGGATCCATCAGATCAGGGAGAAAAGCATTGTGCAGTCGGAGTACCTGGTCGGACTGGTCGGTCATAAATTGAGGGCGCTCGGATTCTCAGTCGGATCGCCTGATGATGCCGGGAAACGCGGATCACATGTTTCACTGAAACACCCGGAAGCATACAGGATATGTAAAGCCCTGATTGATCCGGGCGCAGGAAACTGGGAGGTGGTGCCTGATTTCCGGGAACCTGACCATATCAGGATAGGGATCACTCCGCTTTATACCAGGTTTATTGACCTGTACAGGGCTGTGCAGGAGCTGAAATATATCGATGAGAAAAAAATATACCTGGATTATTCTGCTGAGCGGCATGCCGTGACCTGATCTTGTCCTCTGCTATTCATCTTTTCTCCCTTCCACTGATCATTCAACAGTGATGGTATCATATTCCTGCCTGATCTTGCCGCCGGGTGAGATAGAGGTTACCTTGATCCGGAAAGTGCCTGTGATATCTGAGGTGGTAAAACTGTACTCCAGTTTGCCATCCTGACCTGCACGCCTTGCGGGTTCCCAGCAGATCACCGGACGCTGATCGGACTGTCCGGTAGCGGTATCGGGGTTGTTGACCCTGCTGATCTCTGAGGTGGCAATATTGCGTGCCGGCTCGTAAACATAGGTGGCAATTTTGTCCTCCAGGTCCAGTACTGCAGCATTGCCCTCATAGGATTCAATGTCGATGATCCCGTCCATTACAGTGCCTCCGTAGATGTATCGATTGGCTTTGATTTGGATACGCCTGATCGCTTCCGGATCGAGGTCAAGGATGGTTTTGGTATCGAAAACAGGGATGCCGTCGACAAGGTACATCGGATCGGGTCCCAGTATCCTGTTGTTGTATTTGCTAAGGATATTGAGCTTAAGCTCGCCTTTCTCGCGTGTGAAGACAATATACCTGAACAATTCACGGAAAAATTCTTCCATCACCGGCAACTCGATGTAATCTTTGAGATCGATCTGTTCATCTGGCCTGCCATAGAATTTGTAAGTGGTCTTATGTGGTTGTATTGTATCCGTCTGACTGTAAATGTTTTTGACCTGGCTGGCAATCATCAGCTTATTGAAATTTTCTGTCCTGAATACCCATGGATCCGGATCGGGAGTGGAATAGGTCGAAAAGATGTTCGAGAACTCCGTGTGGATCTGGATATTCAGTTTTTTTAGTGAATCATTGATGAAGACGATCTGCGAGGGATCGGCTTGCCTGACCGGGGAGATGATAAAGGATCCGTCGGGTCTGAATTTTACACTTTCTATGTCGGTATTCCGCCCAACAGTTGCCATGTACAGATGATAGTCTGAGGCAGCTTTTTTACTCCCGTTCATAAGCATCCCGGAGATGAAATCCGACCTGATCTCCGGGGGATAGTCGGTGACAGGTTCTGCTGTAATGGCACTGTATCCGGCATTTCCAGCCCCGGCCAGGATCAGTGCAGCATCCGTGGGATTCGCTTTGATCCATGCACCGGCATCCGCATTCAGCGAGAGTATTTTTTCAGCCTGGTTTTTTTCCGCCAGTGAGTCTGCCGGAAGATAAACGGCTATGGATACCAGGGCTCCCGGATCTGTTTCCACCTCCAGCTTAACGGGCTGACGCTTACCGGCAGATTTTTCACCAGGCTGGATAGTGAGCCTTTCGGTTTTCTGAGATTCGATATTCACAAGCCTCGAGGCAAGAGGATGATAATTGTGGTCAAGAAGGACGATCTCGGAGATGCCTCCAGGCAGTTCATTCGTCACGAAGGTCTTTTCAATACGGTCCTTTCCCGGGACGAACATTTCATATTGGATGACATCGCCATGGTGGTGAAGCAGCAGATGTAGGGGGCGGTCATCTCCCGCCTCGGTCAGGTTGTATAGCTGAACCACCGTTTTATTATTGATCTGGTCGACCTTCATCCCGGCGGAGTTTGGGCTGGGTTTGGGGAGGGTGTACAGACTATCACCAAGGAACACACCGTAGGTGACCTCTGTGCCGGGGGTGAGGCTGAACAATCCGCATCCCTGGTCGTCAAGTTCAACCCGGGCAATGGTGTCACCTGTTGAGGAGACTACATAACAATGGTTGATGAATGAGCGGTTAAATTTGTTGAGCACGCGAATGGCTACCCTGTTCGTGAAGTCCGGAATAAGATAGCCGCCTTCGGGTTGAAAATTGACTTTCAGGGGTTTGGTCTGCCCTTTATAGGAGTGAACGGGGGGGCGTTCGGGATTGACAATCGTGACAGTCCCGTGGTAATAGTATTCTGGCCGACCGTTTCTCATCCAGTTGGTATAGGCGCGAAGCGTGTAGTTCCCTGTGGCAAGATTCTCGGGGATATGAATAATGCCGGCTCCCGCCGATTCGTCGATGATGAACTTTTCCCTTACCAGGGGCTGGTTGGTTGGATCGAGCAATTCCACCGAGACGATCCTGCTCAGGGCTTGAGGAACATGGTATTTCGACTCTGTAAGGAAAATGCTGAACCTGATATCATCCCCTGAAAACCAAAGGTCCCTGTCCATGTCCAGATACACATGTTCACCATAACCGTTGCGGTTATGGTAGTCCAGGATCGTTGCTATCTGATCGTTCAGGAATACCTGTCCGCTGGTTTTGAATCCCGCCATACACAGCAGAACAAAAATGATTGATATGCAGTTTCTCCTATTCATCGGGATCAATCCAGAATTCGGGTTTGATATTCGTACCTTTTTGTGTGCAGTCGTAGCAATCAACGTGACTTGAAAGTGCTGTCCAGAGCAGATCCATGTAAGTAAACCTGGTGATCAGGTACCAGCCATGTTGCAGTTCATCTATTCCTTCACCAACCACTTCGAGATATTCACAATGTTCATTCCCTGTTGCCGGTGAGAGATCGGCAGGGATCTCATTCCTGCTTATGAAGATCCGCTTCTCACTGGCCCCGGCAACACGGAAATAGCCAAGTACCGGTTCTTCCGGATCCTCAATATTTTCAATGTTTCCGATCACCGGGGTGGGAGGAGGATCGAAAAGTGAGCCCGCATGTTCATTGGCCAGTTCAAGTTTTCTCCAGAAATCATATGCTTCCTGGGGGAGTGACAGTTGTCGAACATTCATTGAGTACATGCGAGAGAGCCTGGGGTTTTCGGTGGAGATGAAATTCAGTGGCTGACGATAGGCCACATCTTCAGTGAGCTGCGTTGTGCTGGCAATAATAATAGCTTTTGAATCATTGCTTCTCCAACAGGTGTACTTGTTGTCGTAGCCAGGTTTCTGAAAGGCAACGCTAAACTCCCAGGTCTCAGTAAATTCCCACTGGTAGTAATGTGTCTCATTCTCCGGGTCCGAACCGTCCACATAAACCTGCAGTCCATTCAGCGGTGAATCTGCGATCCTCATTATCTCTTCCTTTTCATAATAGACAGAATCGATGCCGGACGGCTTTTTCAGTGCCTGGTAGGAGGAGGTATACTGACTGCCATCAGAGGTTTCAATAAGCAACTGGTATTCTTTTCCGATCTCCCCCTCCATCGATCCTGCAGGGAGCACATACGTCCCGGGTGATTTTTCGGTATAGGTCGCAGTGATGCCATCCTCGCTGCGCACCATCACAACGGCACCTGTCTCCTCCGTCCCTTTGACATCATAGTATCCGTAGGTACGCGTTATGTTAACATACCTGTCTTCATCAATATTGGTGAAGGTTCCATCTATCACGAGCACATCTTCATACCGGTCCAGTTCTGGATAATAAGGCTCAATGCAACCTCCCGCCAAAAATACCGGTGCAAGGAACAGGATGATATGTCGAATGGTTCGTTGCATCAGAATCTGAATGAATAGGTAAGTGTAGGAATCGGTTCGGAGAAAATGGAAAGTTTGTATCCCTGTATCTTCCCGGAGCGGCTCACAAAATAGATGGAATAGACATTGTTTCTTCCTGTGACATTGTAAACAGAGAGAGACCATGAGCTGTGTGCCAGTTTCTTGCTTCTCAGGTTACCTTCGAGATTCAGGGATATGTCGCACCTGAAATAATCAGGCACCCTGTACTCATTTCTGAAGGAGTAGTGCACATACTCACTTCCACGCAGTTTATATTTGGCAACCGGGAGGGTAATGGGTCTTCCTGTGGAATAGGTGATATTACTCGAGACACTGAATCTCCTGCTGAACTTGTACGAGATCACGGCGGTCAGATCATTTGGTTTATCGTAATTGGCCGGGTAATAGTTGCCCCGGTTGATGGTCTCTTCCGCATATTCACCCACCACCTTCATGAGGGTGCGGGAATAGGTGTAGCTGATCAGGCCATTCAAGCGGCCATATTTTTTCTTGATCAGCAATTCGAGGCCATAGGCATTCCCGGTCCCGTCGATCAGGTCCGTTTCGATCATTTCATTGAGGATCAGGGAGGCACCACCTTTGTATTCAATCATATCCTGGATATGCTTATAGTAGATCTCCGCCGAGGTTTCGATGGTATTGTTGTTAAAGTCCCTGTAGTAACCCAAAGCCACCTGGTCACCCAGTTGGGGCCTGATATGCGTATCGCTGAGTTTCCAGATATCGGTAGGGGAGATGGCCGTCGTATTGGAGAGCATATGCAGGTATTGGCGCATCCTGTTGTAACTGAGTTTAAGTGAGCTGACATTGTCGACCTTGTAGCGCAGGGAGAAGCGGGCAGCCGGACCAGCATATCTTTGGATGGTACGGTCAGTTTCATATACCGATGAAATAAGATTAAAGGGTTCGCGTGGTCCCTCTGAATAATAGTTCACTGTCTTAGGCCCAAGGTACCTGTAGTAAGAGAAGCGCAGTCCGCCGTAGACCGACAATCGCTGGTTGATATTGTACTCATCACTTATATAAAATGCTACCTCGTTGGCGTTTTCTTTTTCCAGCTGGAATGGTTCAACGAGGCTTTGTTCCCCAACAGGGTATCGGCTTCCAGGCTCCAGGAGGTACCAGGATGATGAGATACCAAATTTCAAAGTATGAACATTGGAGAGGAAATACCTGAAATCTGTCCGTCCTTCGATATAGTCAATCGCATAATTGAGATCAAAAGCATTGATCTCGTTATCCATGGAATTCACATTGTAATCGTAATGACTGAAAATCGCTTTTGTCTCACTGATGAGCTTATCAGAAAAATCATGTTTCCATTCCAGCGTACCGTTTAAATTGTTGTAATTATAAACGGTGTCTGAACTCAACTGGAACTGGTCGTTGCTGGTGTAGAGCGAAAGCGCAAGGTCGTTGTTTTCATTGATGGACTGACTGACGATCAGGTTGGCATCATAGAAAGCCGCAGAACTTCTCTGTAGCGTCGAGACTTTGAATTGCTTCAACAGTAAATCAGAGAATGTACTGCGTGCCCCGATCAGGAAGGATCCTGATTCACCAACGGTCGGACCTTCCACCATCAATCTTGCAGTAACCGGACTGATCCCCCCTGAGCCGCTGAGTTTTTTTGTGTTTCCCGATTTTGTAGTGATCTGGAAAACCGAGGAGATCCGTCCCCCAAACTCGGCGGGGATTCCGCTTTTGTAGAGTTCAAATTCTTTGACCAGGTCGGGGTTGAAAGCTGAAAAGAAACCGAAGAAATGGGAGGAGTTGAATACAGGTGCGGAATTCAAAAGTATCAGGTTCTGATCGGTGGATCCACCCCGGACGTTGAATCCGGCTGCCCCCTCACCGACAGTCTGAACACCCGGCAACAGGATGGCTGTCTTCAGTACATCTGATTCACCCATTACTGCAGGGATCTGTTTGATCAGTTCAACGCTGATCTTGTTCAGCCCGATCTGCATCCCGGAGACATTCTTTCCTTTGTCAGCCACAACGATGACCCCACGAAGAGCGGTGATCTCCTCCTTCATTTCGATCTTTGTGCTTCCCGATTCGTTCAGGTTGAGGTTGATGGTCTGGTTCTCCATCCCCACGCACCTCAATGTTATGGTATGCTGTCCCGATGGAAGGGTCATTACAAAATACCCATTGTTGTCGGTGATTGATCCCACCTCTGCACTCTCGGCATAGACCACAGCCCCGATCACCGGCTCCCCGGTCTCCTTTTCAGTGATAACCCCGGAAAAATTTGCCCGTTTCCCGGGGATCCGTTCTGCAGGATTCCCGATGGTGACCTGTTTTGCTGCGATGGTCGAGCTGAGTACACGGCTTTCACCAGCTGGTTGCGTACCTTCGTCTTCGAGTACAATGGCTGATTCCCTGGTTGAAACATTATAGAAGCTTTCAGGCAGTGCTGTAACCACCTCGCTGTTCCCGGTGAGGATAATATTCCCCGACGGATCTTTGATGTAGCGGATTCCCCGGGGGGCAAGCGTTCTTCCAAGGACCGCATCAAGGCTGCAGGTTCCCTTCGGATGATCGATTACAACATCTTCCACCCACCGGGCAAGGTATGAGACCTGGATGTTCTCTGCTCTGTTAAGGGAATCGGCAAAGGCTTCAAATCGCAACCCGTCATAATTATACTCCAGGCAGGGATCCTGACCGGCAACCTCGGAAAGGAAAAACAAAAGGGCAATTTGGAAAATGATCAGTAGCCTCTTACTCATTTTCCCCGCCTTTTTAATTCCTGGTAATATGCGATCACAAGACTTACCTTTGAAGGAGGATCGATCTTGACATGAATGTTTTTCTCCCTCATGAATTGTCTGATCTCTTTCTCATAGTCACCCAGCGCCTTTCGTAATTGCCTGTCATTCCTGAAAAACATGAATATACTGTCTTTATACAGGTAAAGTTTCGTATCCTGCTGGAACTCATCTCTCCTGAATCCGTCGTTGCGCAGTCTCCTTTTCGTTCGCCGGGCATACAGTCCGGTACTGCCATCGAATACCGTTTCATAATAGCCCTCTTCCATGTTCCTTGTGCTGTTCAGTTGATGCGCATGGAAGTATACAAATTCCGACCCCTCCAGGACAAAGCTGTCGACCATCTCCCTGTTCAAGGCAAGTGTATTTGCACCATCTGCAATATGAAGGTACAACAGCTGGTCAAGGAACAGGTCATACCTGAGAAGGCAATCTTCATACAGCTGGTCTTCGATGGTCACACTTCCGGTTAACCAGGATTCATTGCGGAAGAAAGGATGATTAAGCGCCCCCTGCTGATGCGGATAATAGAGTTCGCCGTTGACCAGGATCCGGTCCGTACCTTTGATCGAGTCATGTAATGACAGGATAAACTCCTTCCTGTCATCCATGATCTGATTGATCCTTCCGGGAACACTGGCCTGGCAATTCACCAGAACGTGGATATGATTCAGGAGCAGAAAAAGAACCCCCAACCTGATGATGGTCATTGAAATGTCAGTTAGTTAGTCACAGCAAATTTGTCTATTTTTTTTCAGAATGCCAAGTACTGGCAGGTCGGGGCTGGGAAATCCTGCTATTTCTCCTCTTTTTTTATCAGCAGGCAGTGGATAGCCGGGAATCCTTCAGCTTTGAGCCTGAACACGTACATTCCCTCCGGTAATCCGTTGATCTCAATGGGAGTACCAGATCTGACGCGACCCTGTTCCCATACCCTCCCGGCAAGATCACTGATGTCGTAACGAGTTCCCGGTGAAAGTCTGTCCGCATTCCTGATCCATAAATGCGTGGTCGCAGGAACCGGGTAAATTTGAAGACCCTGGTATTCAATAGCCGGCAGTCCCGTGGTGTCGATGGGTGTCGTGCTGCTCTCAAAAAAAGAGATCTGCATATCTCCGATATTAAAGCCCCCCTGGACGATGTCAATTCGAAGGACTCCTGTATCCTTTTCAAGAAACAAGCTATCGATTCGCACATCTTCATAAATGGCCCAGCTTCCCGTGTGGATGGCAGGTATATTGTCTGCAAGTAGTGAATTATTGAATGAGATATTGAACAATCCCCCGTCTCCTTCTCCGCCGGTTCGTATCTTAAAATTATATAAAGAGTCTTTTTCAATGTATGCTGAATACTCAAGCCATTCTCCGGTCTGGACCCATCCTACAGTCTCACTCTCTTCCTTCGTTTCGGTGTCAACACCCTCTTCGGGACGGATCCCGGGGCCATTGTTGACCGGATCAGCATCATGATAAGCAACTCCTTCCCCGCCAAAATCATAGTATGCCGTCCTGATCGTTCCCGGCACATGATGAGGGACTGAATCGGGATAGGCAAACTGACCATCGCCGAATTGAATACAAAGAGAATCTGTAATGGTCTCGCACGATGTTACCAGGTCCACATAGATGCAACCCTCCTGTGAAATGCTGAAGACTGCCTCGTTTGATAGCTGTCCACTCAGCAGAACCATCCCTTCATCTGCACTCCAGTTATAATCATAAGAACCCTCCCCGTTCACTCTGTAAGTATATGTATCCAATGTATCCGGTATCCAGCCGGGACCTGATATTTGATATGGCTTTATGCGGACAGTCTTACTGATGGTCCAAGTAGTGTCGCTGGTTGTAACATCGACGCTGATCGTATCACTGCGGCATCCCCATGTCACTTCAATCCGCCTCTGTGTATCACTGCCCTCTGAGGTGGCAGTCGCGGGAAGGGTCCATTTATATGTTGCTCCGGGAATGCTGTCCACACTGTATCCCAGGTGTTCTTCAAAGAGTCCTGTCACAGCAGGCCCTTGTATGGCCAGGAGCGAAAGATCTTCATAATCAGGTTCGGAAAGAAGTCCGTATGCAACAGCAGATGGTATGATGGAGGAATGTATAGTAAACTCATTTGTTTTGGCAATATAGCGGCTTTCGGAATACAATTCATGAGAGGGCCAAAGGCTGCCATCCGGGTAAACCAGGTTCTGGGCATATCCCTCTTCCCAAAATCCCGGGTCAGGATCATTTGCATATACCGAAGGTCCGAAAGGTACCAGTCCGGGCAGGATCCCGGTCTCCTTGTGATAATACCTTGAATCGAGATGCATCACTTCCACAGGGGAACGATCTCCCTGTCCGGTCACCCAGCACATGTTCAGGGGATTGGCACCCAGCGTGTAATCGCAGGAAGTATATGCGTAGGAGAGGAATTCAGGATTCCCTGAAAGTCTGTGTGCCACGAATAGCAGCAGTACATCAGGTGTGGTTGCATTCCCCCAGCCCGTGCCCCATGACCACTGGCTGCCATACCGGTACCCCCGCTTGTCAGCAAAGTCGGTATGATTAAACCTGGCCCAGTGGATTGCGGCATCTGAAAGGGTTTGACGCAGGGCCGGCTCGGTTCGGTCGTCCAGTGCCATCATCCATGTGCCCCATAAATAGTTATAGAGACTCCTTGTAGGAGTGGTAACGACATTGTCTGTGATAAACTGTTCCTGGTAGATTTCTTCACCCGTAGCCCTGAAGAGTGCTGCCGAAGCATAATGCCTGTTCTCCTTGACGCTGGTCAGGCCGACCTCACCTGCCGGGGTATTTTCCATTCCGTATTGATATGCCTTTTGTGCTGAAAGCAGGTAAAGATTTGCAAGACTGTCCTGTCCGGTCATTTGCCAGCAGAGGGCAAGCTGGGCAGCAGTTCCGGCGTAGCTGAATGTGACCACCGGGTCCACTGCATATGCATACCACTGGTCGTGGTCCTGGGCGGAAGCAACACCCGCTTCGGGGTGTCCGGTTGTCTCTATACCTCCATGAATTCCACCCTCCTCTTCCTGCATCCTACTGAAAAGATCGACTCCCCATTTTGCTTCATCCAGTATATCAGGGATCCCGTTGCCACTCTCCGGTATATTCAGTTCACCATCCTTAAAATTGAAAGGTCGCAGTTCGTATGCAAGCAGCAATGACCTGATCCCGGTGAGATGCTCTGTTCTTCGGTCCCAGTCTGCTGCATCATGCCAGCCCCCGTAGCAGGGTCGGTGTTGTCCTGTAGCATTGGCAGGCAATTCTGAAAACGCATTTCGTTTATCCATATAGCGCCAGTCCGACAGTTCCACCTCCGGGTTCTCATCGGGGTGATGGCATCGGTCCCTGGTCCATTCAGTATAAGCCTTCATGAGGGCAGTTCCACATCGCTGATGGTATAGGGCACGCGCTGTCTCAATATAGGGTTGCCTGTATATATCCGCTTCGATTCTGAACGGAAAGGAGCAACCCATTCCTTCAACCGTGACCCGGTATTCACCCGGCTCTGTGAATGCCGAGAAATCGCAAACCCAGACGTCGGCACCTGAAAAACTGCCATATGGAGTATCCTTCTCGCCGCTGCCATCAACCCCACCGGTTTGCAGGTCTTTCCTTTTCATAATGGTGCCGGAAAAAACATCCACCTCATCAGCTGTCCTTATCACTTTGAATTGGAAACCCGACAGTGTGGATGATTCCATGGGTCCCTTGTCACCCATCCAGTGTGAAATGTAAGCCAGTTTTGCAGGTGCTTCCGGAGCATATCCGAGCTGATTGACATGGATGGATTCTGAACGGGAGCGCTTGTAATTCCAGGTGAAGGTGGTGTCCTGGGTTGTACTGTTCAAGTCCGTCCATGAGATCGTGTATTCCTGGCCGTTCACAAACGGGTGAGGAAGAAAAAGGTAAATGTGGTGTTCCATCACGACGGGATTCCCCTCGGCCGTTCTCCCGGAAAAATCATTTCCCCTGGATTTCCTTCCAACACTGTCTGGCTTTAAGACCAGCTGGTAGGCAGGATCTCCTTCTGAGGTGATGTCATAGGACGAAGCAGTCATTGCATTCAACAGGTTGAGGGGATCGGAGTGAATTACATCATCCTCTTTGGTCTGGTTCAATGTGTAATGGTCGACATATCCATCATCAAAGTAAAGGACAACGATACTGTCATTAATGAACCAAATGTCTGACAGGTCACTGGCATAAATCATGACCTGACTTAGCAAAAACAATAATATAAAGAGGTTTTTTTTCATGTTCTGGTTATAACTGGTTTTGAGGATGCAAACAATATACATTTTCAAAGGTATGGATTTTGGATGAGAGCATGGAACGAATTCAGACTGAAGCAGTATGTAGAAACTTCTTTTTTTGTAAGTTTACAATCTGTATTCAGAATCAAGGAACAACGACTTAATACTAACAGCTAATAACTGACTAAGATGAATTTTAAAAGCAATCCCTTGCGTTTGCTGTTGCCTGCCATTTTCCTTTTATTGAGTGCGACTGGCGGTGCTGCAATCTCTGCGCAAACTGTTACAGGAACAGTTACGGATCAAAACAATGAGCCACTGATCGGTGTGAATGTTGTGGTGGTTGGGACTACGACGGGGGCGATTACCGATATGGACGGGGCTTTTTCAATTGATGTTCCGAACCTCGATGCATCACTGATTTTCTCATATATCGGGTACGAATCAAAGACCATCCCTCTTGAAGGAAGGAGTGAGCTCACAGTGCAACTTGAGCTCTCTTCCGAGTTGCTGGACGATGTTGTCGTGATCGGGTACGGAACGGTAAAAAAGGAGGATCTGACCGGTGCTGTTTCCGTTGTCTCCAGTGAAGAGCTGAACAAGACGCCGATTCCCAGTATTGCCAAGGCCATCCAGGGCCGTGCTTCCGGGGTTGTGGTGATGCAAAGCGGAGATCCGTCTGGTAGCGTAAATATCAGGGTTAGGGGAATTGGTTCAATTACGAACGATCCGGATCCACTTTACGTGATAGACGGCGTTGTAGGAGGTAATCTAAACTCCGTTGCCCCCGAGGATATCGAATCCATTTCTGTTCTGAAAGACGCATCAGCAACAGCCATTTATGGTGCGAATGGTGCAAACGGCGTGGTAATGATTACGACAAAACGCGGACAGGGTGACGAACTGAATGTGAGCGCTTCAGGGTATACCGGGATGAATTTCCGTCCGCGGAAGTTCAACCTGATGAATGCCGACCAGTATGCTGATTTTTACAGATCTGTTGCAGAAGCCAATGGTGATGCTGTTCCTTTTGCCTATACCGATGAATTCAGGCAGTGGTATTACGGGGAAGGCTGGCAGGACGGGACCGACTGGCAGGATGAGATCCTCCAGACGAGTCGCACCAACAATGCCCACCTCAGGATATCGAAAGGGGGAGAGGTTGCAAACTACAGCATATCTGCACGCCTGTACGATGAAAAAGGAATTCTACTTACTTCAAATACAAAAAGATATAATTTCAGGGCCAACAGTGATTTCAAAATCGGGAAGTATATCAAGGTAGGAGAATCACTGAATTTCACGCGGAGCAGGTGGCAGCAGTCAAGTGGCTCTGCATGGGGAATGGCCCTGGAGTCCTCTCCGCTGATGAGGGTCTATAATGAAAATAACAAAGAGGGATTTGAAGGAGCACAGATCGGGTACCTTTGGGATCCGGACAACGATGGTGTGGGCGACGATGCAGATGGCGATGGCACTGCAGATGTAATTGTCAATACCGGCGGCAATGATAAATTCAACCCCAGGGGATATCTTGCCGTGAGGGATTTTCAGCACTATTCCGATAATCTCCTGGCCAATGTATACGTGGAGATCAGAC
>CAKZNC010000004.1 GCA_937129385.1 uncultured Bacteroidota bacterium | reverse complement strand
AAATGGGTGAAGAACAATCCTGGCAAATCGCCGATGAGTAAAAAGGCACTCGACGACTACCTGAAGGACAGAACCTGGTAGCGTCGGAATTCATTCCGTCGATGACGATTGTTCTGCCAATGAGGAGTTCACTCCGCCGGTACGTATAAGATCCATTATTGTATTGCAGCCTGCTGTTCCCGGTTGCCATCTGCATAAAAAAGAATGGGATTTGATCCCGCAGATGTTGGAACAAACACCATCTGTGCTGGTTATATTTACGATATATGAAAAAAGAGATTGAGAACATCCGGCTGGATTACCTGAAGCAGGAGGATTACCCGGACCTGAAGGAGTCGATGATCGAGGCCTATGAGAACATGCCCAATGCCTATTGGAAGGAGCATCACATTGAAAAGCTGATCAATCTTTTTCCAGAAGGACAGGTCGTGATAAGGATCAATGAGGAGTTTGCGGGATGTGCCATGTCCATTATCGTGGATTATACCCGATTTGACAGCAAACACAGTTACCGCGAGATAACGGGGGATTTCACTTTCAGTACACATGATACAGAGGGGGACTACCTTTACGGCATAGATATATTCATCAGGCCAAAATACAGGGGTCTGCGTCTTGGCCGGCGGCTGTATGATTACCGCAAGGAGTTATGTGAACGGGAGAACCTGAAAGGGATCATTTTCGGGGGCCGGATCCCCAATTACCACAAGTATTCGAATGACCTGACACCCAAAGCGTATATTCAGAAGGTACGTGACAAAGAGATCCATGATCCGGTGCTGGATTTTCAGTTGTCCAATGATTTTCACCCTGCGAAGATCATAACAGGTTACCTGGAAGGAGATAAGGAATCGAACGAATACGCGGTATTGCTGGAGTGGAACAACATCTATTATGAGAAGCCGCAGAAGAAGGCCTCGGTGACCAAGAAGATCATCAGGCTGGGATTGATCCAATGGCAGATGCGACCCTATAAAAATACGGAAGAACTGGTGCAGCAGGCAGAATTCTTCGTGGATGCGGTATCAGGCTACAGGTCAGATTTTGCATTATTCCCCGAGTTTTTCAATGCCCCCCTGATGGCTGAGAACAATCACCTTCAGGAATCAGAGGCGATCCGTGAGCTTGCAAAGCATACAGAAGGTCTGGTGAAAAAATTCGCCGAACTGGCGATATCATATAACATCAATATAATCACCGGGAGCATGCCTGAGGTGGTGGATGGTAAGCTTTACAACGCGGGGTACTTGTGTAAACGGGACGGATCGGTTGAGCGATTTGAGAAGCTCCACGTCACCCCCGACGAGGCTAAAGTCTGGGGAATGCAGGGCGGCAGCGAGATCAGGTCATTCGATACTGATTGCGGAAAGATCGGGGTCCTGATCTGCTACGACATTGAGTTCCCGGAAGTAAGCCGTCTGCTGGCGGATGAAGGGGTGGATATTGTTTTTGTACCATTCCTGACTGATACACAGAACGGGTATTCCCGGGTGCGGAACTGTGCAAGGGCAAGGGCCATAGAGAATGAGTGTTATGTAGCCATTGCCGGCAGTGTTGGCAACCTTCCGAAGGTCCACAACATGGACATCCAGTATGCCCAGTCGATGGTATTCACCCCTTGTGATTTCCCCTTCCCTGCCAATGGTGTGAAAGCGGAGGCTACGCCCAACACGGAGATGATCCTGATTGCCGATGTAGACATCGACTTACTGCGTGAATTACACCAGTTTGGGAGCGTCCGCAACCTGAAGGACCGGAGGAAAGACATCTATGATCTTCGGAAACTATAAAAATTTTTATTTTTCTTTGAATTATTCAAAAATCCATCTATTTTTGCACTCCGAATCTTCGGGATTCGACATGTTGGTCCGTTCGTCTAGTGGTTAGGACGCCAGGTTTTCATCCTGGTAACAGGGGTTCGATTCCCCTACGGACTACTTAAACACAAACAGAACCCTTAATCTTCAATAGGTTAAGGGTTTTTTGTACAACATATGGTCAACCTTTCAAACGGAGTCCTCCATAGATGTTGACTTAATTATTTTCTACTCCTCCATTTTTCCTTGATTCCTTGGGCACTTTTCTATCAATATTTACTATTAAAAATCAGCCTTTCTATATATAAGAATAAAAGCTTATGATGAAGAGAATCGAGAACATTGAAGAATTAATAGATAACCTTGTAGATACTGGTATCTATGAATTATTGAAGCAATTGAATATTCCATTTCTTGAAACAAATAGAACTCTCAAAAGTATAATACTCCCCATTTCCTGTACCAAAGGAGCAGTTTGTTAAGTTAAACATTTCTCTTTTTTAAGCTGCTATTTTGCAGATAGATTCCTGGTACACATCATTGGGTTTTTTCTTTATGTATTGATGTTTTTTCTGGTTATAATATTTAATATAGTCCCGGACTCCTTCAAGTAGTTTCAGTCCATTGTCACAGGCCTTGAATTCCGCACTTGATTTGCGCCATGATTGTTTTGTCAAAGGTTTCGTAAATTTAAGGTGCTAATTTTAACTAAACTTCTGATCCGGGATTAAGGGAGTATTATAAGTAGGGAGCTATCGGCAATCAGGCACAACGTGAAATGCATTCTATAAAAGAACTTAAATTTTAGAATTAAAAGTTATGGGGAACCAGTTGATCATACATATTTTGTTACTGTTAGTACTAAAATCGACGGCTTTATTAGCGCATAACAAAACAATTACCGGAGAATTCATCGTAGAGCCTTCTACACTATTATGTATAGGCGTTGAATGGTATATTTCCGGCGATGATAACAGAAACGCAGAAGTTAAAGTTCTTTACAAAAAGCAAGGAGAAAGAAATTGGAAAACCGGCCATCCCCTGTTACGGATTGGAAACGAAGAATCTGGAACACCGGAATGGAACTACACGACTGAAAATATGTTTGCCGGAAGTATTATTGATTTAGAACCCGATACCAACTATGAATGTAAATTTATTTTGTCTGACCCCGATGGCATCGAAGGAGTTACAGAAATTGTAAAAACCATAAAAACAAGAAAAGAACCGGAAATTTATAATGCAGGGAATGTCAGACACGTTTATCCGAAAAATTGGCAGGGTGAACGGTTAGAACCTTCATACAATGGGTTACTGCACGCCTATTATGGCTATCCGAGATATGCCGATTGGATATTAACCACCGACCCTGTTAAAGCAGGCGATATTATTGTTATTCATGCAGGAGAATATAAGGCTGACTATAAAAACTATCGTGATTATCATGGCCTGACATTCGATGGAACTTATTTTCTTACCCAGGATGGAACACAGGAAAAACCCATCACCATTAAGGCAGCAGGAGACGGTAAGGTGGTATTTGACGGCAATGACTGTGCTGTTTTATTTGACGTTACCGCTGCAGACTATCATTATTTTGAAAACATTACATTCACAAACACAGAAGTGGCTATACGTGCGGGATTAATGAACGCCTACGGATGCAATGGTTTAACAGTAAAAAACAGTGAGTTTACTAATATTGGAATTGGTATTCAGGGGCAATTTGAAGGTTCAAAACACTTTTACATAGCCGACAATACCTTTATTGGCAGGGAAGATAAAAATGTAGTATATCACAGCAAAAAAGAAAATGGAAAAAACGTTCAAAGACTGGCATCATATTATGCTGTAAAAGTTCACGGACAAGGTCATATAGTTTGCTACAACAGCGTGTCTTATTTTTTTGACGGCATTGATATTTGCACTCATTCAAAACCAGAAACAGACCCTGCCAAAAAAGCCGTAGCAATCGACTTTTACAATAACGATTTTTTTCTGTGCAACGACAATTTTATTGAAGCCGATGGCGGAAATCACAATATCCGCATTTTAAGAAATCAGTGCTTCAATTCAGGACAGCAGGCTCTTTCAAACCAACCTGTATTGGGAGGCCCGGTTTATTGGATTAGAAATGTTGTATATAATTGCGGTAATGCCTCAACATTTAAGTTTTGGGGAATGTATCCTTCCGGGATGTTCATGTATCATAACACTTCATCAGGAATATTTACCAGAGATGATAAACCGGGATCAAATGTACACAGTCGGAATAATCTATTTTTACCTTCTGATGATGCTGATTTACCAAGCTTAGGATTATATACTTACACGAACTATTCTACTTTAGATTATAACGGATATCGTCAAAGGCAACCATTTATTGGATTTTCAGCACCACAAAAAGATAAAATGTACGATTTTAATGAAAACCGTGGTATTGATCGCTATTCATCCATCCAGGAGTTTTCAAAAGAAACAAATCAGGAAAAGCATGGAATGGCAGTTGATTACGAAATTTTCGTGAATGCTATGCCTCCAAAATTCAAAGAATATAATCAGGCAAACAAAAATATTAGTAATTCATACCCAATATACTGTCCCGACGATTTTGATTTTGCCTTAAAACCTGATGCAACTGTTATTGACAAAGGAATTTTTTTACCTGGGATAAACGATAATTTCAACGGCAAAGCCCCGGATTTGGGGGCGTATGAATTTGGAAAAGAAAAGCCACACTACGGCCCAAGACCTTTGCCAAATAAATTATCAGAAGGGGAGAAAAAAGATGGCTGGATTTTGCTCTTTGACGGAAAAACCACAAATGGCTGGACTGGATTCAACCTGGATACAATAACCCCGAACTGGACTGTAAAAAACGACATTCTTTACGCTGATGGCTCAAAAGGAGATATAGTATCTGATTTACAATTTGAAAATTTTGAATTATCGCTCGAATGGAAAATCTCAAAAGGTGGCAACAGCGGCGTTTTTTATCATGTAAAGGAAGGAGCAGAATACACAGAAATATGGAGAACAGGAATTGAAATGCAGGTGATGGATAACACGAACAATGCTATGGCAAAAGACCCGATAAAAGGAGCCGGCTCGCTTTATGCAATGTATGCCCCAGGTAAAAAAGTAAATACAACATCAGGGAAATGGTACAAATACAGGCTTGTTGTGTCAGGTAATCATGTAGAATACTGGTTAGATGGTGAAAAAATAAACGAATATAAATTATGGACAGATAAATGGTATGCTGACCGTGAAGATTGCTTGCACAACAAAACCAGAAAGCCTATGTGGGGAGAATATAAAACAGGGTGCATCGCGCTTCAAGATGAAGGATTTGAAGTAGAATACAGAAATATTAAAATTCGAAATCTATCAGAATGATGTTTTTGATTTACATCACAAATAAGCCTGCAATCATAAAGATTTCATACTGCTAAATTTTGGCAGGCAGCAGGAAAATGAAAATACATTAAATATAGATACATGAAAAATTACATTATCATTTTGGGTTTATTACTGTTTGGTTGCAACCCGCAAACAAAAAACAAAGAAATAAACTACGGCAGTTTCCATATTGACAAAACTGCAGATACTCCACCAATGGGATGGAATAGTTGGGATGTATATGGAGCTGATGTAACCGGGAAAGAAATTAAAGAAATTGCAGATTATATGTCAGCAAACCTTTTAGAGTATGGTTATGAATATGTTGTAATTGATATTGCATGGTATGCGCCAAATGCTTCAGCTCTTCATGAAAAGTATAAGGAACCATATCCTGAACAAATTATTGATGAGTATGGCAGGTTAATACCTGCAACAAATAGATTTCCATCTGCTAAAAATGGCAGTTTTAAGGAGCTTGCCGATTATATACACGATAAAGGATTAAAATTCGGGATACATGTAATGCGGGGTATTCCAAGACAGGCAGTTGAACAAAATACACCAATAAAGGGGACTGAGTATTCTGCCCGCGATATTGTTATGTACGAGAAAACCTGCACGTTCTATGACGGTCTTTTAAGCATTGATATGTCTAAACCGGGCGCACAGGAATACTATAATTCAATCATTGAATTGTATTCAGAATGGGGTGTTGATTTTATCAAGGCCGATGATATGACTAGTTATCCTCATAAATACGACGAGGCAAAAGGACTAAGATATGCGATTGAGCAATCAGGAAAACCAATTGTATTATCACTTTCGCCTGGTGCTGTAAATTCTTGGGACAGAAGTTATCTACATCATTATGCTGACATGTACAGGATTTCGGGCGACTTTTGGGATGAATGGCCAAAATTGAAGAATATGTTCGATAAATGCCGTGTTTTTAAAGGGCATACAGGAGTTGGCGGATGGGCTGACTGCGATATGATACCATTGGGAATAATAAATATTCGCGGCGAACGAGGTGATGGTGAAAGGAAAACACGTTTTACCCCAACCGAGCAATATACCTTAATGACACTTTGGTCAGTATTTCGTTCCCCACTAATGTTAGGAATGGATCTAACTCGATTGGATACTTTTACTTCAAGTCTGCTGACAAATAAAAAGGTCATTGAAATTAATCAGACAAGTAAAAATAATGACGAAATATATAATCAGGAGGGTATTATCATTTGGAAAGCAGATTCAAAAGATGGGGCCGAAACATATTTGGCTGTGTTTAATACAAATGATAACGAATCTTCATTTGATTTAACAGAAAATCTTAAGGATATATTAGAATTTAAAGATTTCAACAGGTTTTATGATATCTGGACAGACAATCCAATTTCATTTAATGATCGTCGGGTTTTAAAAATTGAGCCACATGGGCCAATATATATTGCCTGTGTACGTGAGGGGAAAGAATGACGCCTACCAACATTTTATATAAGAAACGGCAGGTAAAGTGCTGTATATCAAGATCGTAAATTTTCGGCAATACCTTTTGCATTGCCCTGTGCATACGAGAGATCAACCGCTTTTTGCTTGAACTCCCGATCATAATAAGTTCTCTGTTTCATCATCATGGCAATCTACTGCTTTTATAGCAGATTAACTTGCCGTCCAGCTTTTTGGGGTATATTCAATTATTCTGCTGTACTTAAATTGACAAACAGCCATTAACCATTCAACTTTTGCACACCATGTCTCAACTAATTGAAAAACTATGCGTAAATTCCGTTTCAAATTTATACTGGACGATTAGCAAAAAGCTGCGCCAGACCCCCTCCTGTCACCGGAGATATTTACTACCCATATCTTCGAACGTTTTTGCCTAGTGTACAAATAGAAACCTGCTGTTTAATGGTAATACTTTGATAGAAAAGAGTTAAATGAAGAAGGTGATTAAGATTAGATAAATGTCGATATACAGTTGAGAAATATTGAGATGATGGCTGCTGTTAAATTAAAGAAGACACCTGAATACACTGATTCAATTCCATACTTTCTACTCATCAGTCGATTGCTATTATTTGTCTTTTTCCAGGCTTTGATTGCAATAATAGTACATTCATGGCAAGCTTCTGAACACTACTGGTTACTGACAGCTACACTTACGAATATTGTGAGCATAGCACTGTTGTTCATTCTTTTCAGGCGTGATGGAAATAAGTATTTGAAGATTTTCTCATTTAATAAGGGGTCTCAAAAAAAAGACATCATCATCTTCGCTGGGTTAGCAGTTCTTGCGGGACCCATCGTGTTTATACCCGGATATTTCCTCAGCATAATGATCTGGGGTGATCCTGATGTCCCGACAGACATGATGTTTGGACCAATTGAAAAATGGCTGGTTTACATTTTATTAATAGCTTTCCCCGTGACAATCGTTTTTGCTGAATTAGCCACTTATTTCGGTTACATCATGTCAAAACTTCAAAAGCAGATGAAAGCAAAATGGTTGGCAGTTGCACTTCCTGTTGTATTTCTCTCTATCCAGCATTGTACTTTGCCATTTATCCCTGATATAAATTTTATTGTGTATCGTGCACTGGTATTTTTACCTTTCGCTATCTTAATCGGAGTGTCTATTTATTATCGCCCTTCGCTATTCATTTACTTTGCTATTTTGCATGGTATTATGGATTTTGGAACTGCGGTTATGTTTCTATTGGAAATAAAGTGACCTTGAACCAAACAAATAGATGAGCTAAACAAGAAAAATGCTTCAAAACCGACACTTACCATATTCCCAACCTGTGTGACGTATAGAATATAATCACTTCAAATGGATGAATTCTTAGAAAAGATTGATAAGCAGATAAAATTCAACCAAGGGAAAAATATTTTTCTTGATACGCTTGAATTATTTCAATTTGCAAATGAAACAATTCAATCAAGATCAAATGTTAACGCCTTAAATTCTGAGTCACAACAAGTATTAATTGATTACGCTACAAATAAAACAATCGAAGAGTTTTGCAGAATAAATCAATACTACTCGTTTAACTCAACGGCAAAAAATAAATTACGGAAAATCTACTCCGCCTTAATATATAGCTTGCAGGATAAGACAATTTTAACTGATGAGATTTCTAAAAACCACTATGGAAAATTAAAATCTTGGCTTAAGGAGAGCAATCCGTTTGCTGAAGAAATATATATAAATGCAAACAAGAATATTACACCAGTAGCCTGTTCGGAATACAGTTCAGAATTACAAATGAAAATTCTGCACATTGATATGAAGCATTTAGCACAACCTGTTTTAGATATTGGATGTGGTAAGGAAGGAAATTTGGTAAAGTATTTTTTAAAACTGAATATTGACGCACGCGGCATCGACAGATTTTCTTTTTTAGACAACACCCTTATTAATTCTGATTGGCTGGAATTTAATTACGGCCTTGAGAAGTGGGGAACCATAATTAGTAATCTTGGTTTTTCAAATCACTTCAAACACAACGACTTAAGAGAAGATGGCAACTATCTTGATTATGCTAAAAAGTATATGGAAATACTGAAATCATTGAAGATTGGCGGTCGGTTTCACTATGCGCCTGATCTGCCATTTATAGAAATCTATCTGGATAAAAAACAATATAAAATTGATAAGTATGAGATTGGCGAATTTGATTTCAATACAACAGCAATTACACGACTAAGTTAATTTACGGCAACAAAACCCGTCCAAAAGACGATTGAATTATTCGTCATACCACCTATGAAAACAAGATTTGTTATTTACGTAATTATACTGTCCCTTGCTTCCCCGGTATTGTCGCAAGGCAATCATGCCAAAAACTGGACCTACATTGCCACCGACAGCACAAAACAGAAATGGGGAGACTGGGCAAAACCGGACTGGCTGCGCTATTTCGGACTGGATGCCGGTGATATGGATCGCGACGGGGACCTTGATATTCTTTCGGGAAGGTATCTTTACAGGAATCCGGGAGGTGATATGGAACGGCCGTGGGAGCGCATCGTCCTGGATGATAACGTGGACGGTATCTTTATCATGGATGTGGATGATGACCCATTCTGTGACCTCATTGCACAGGCTCTGCCAACTGTATATTGGTACGAAGCACTAGACGTTACAGCAACTGTTTTTCAAAAACATACCATAGCCACCATCCCTGCTACAAGTCACGTGAACAGCCAGGGATTTGAGAAAACACAGGTCATTACTGGCGGAAAACCGGAAATACTGATCGCCGGGAATGGAGATATATACTGTATTGAAATTCCTTCAGACCCTGAGCACAGTCCGTGGAAAACCACACTGATCGGTCCGAATACATCCGATGAAGGGATCGGCACAGGGGATATCGACGGAGACGGGGATACTGATGTGGTGGCCGGAAGAAGACCGGATGGAGAAGATGAACCAAAGATCCTGGTCTGGTTTGAAAATCCGGGTCATACAGATGGTGCATGGACCGGAACCGAGATCGGAAATACCTCCCACCCCATCGACAGGATCGAGGTGGCAGACCTGAATGGAGATGACCGCGTCGATATCGTCCTCACAGAAGAGCGCTATCCAGGCCTGGAACCAGATGCATTCCTGCACTGGTTTGAACAGCCGGGAAATCCTGTCGAAAAATGGGAAAGACATACAATTGTTCAGCAGTATTCAATGAACAACCTGGACCTGGCAGACCTGGACCATGACGGTGATATAGACATTGTTACCAACGAACACAAAGGGAATCGTCTGGAACTTCAACTCTGGGAAAATGATGGCATCGGCCGGTTTACAAAACAGGTGCTTGATACCGGCAAGGAAAATCACCTTGGAACTCAGCTGGCCGATCTTGATGGAGACGGTGACCTTGATCTCTTTGGCGCAGCCTGGGACAATTACAAATGGATGCACCTATGGAGGAACGATGAATTGATAGGACCAAAAACAGGCCAGGTCTTTCGCGAGTATACATGGACGACTGAAAAGATGGGAATTGGGGAACGTTTCCTGAGGGTGGGTGGAAAACTGGATTACAGGACAAACGAGCAGCTCAGCCGAAAGGAACAAAAAAATGGATGGCTCATCCTTGCCGATAATATCGACCTGGAGAATGCGACTGGCGCCGAATTGATCATCGACCGGGTACAATCACATGGTGGAACGAAAGATCTCGAAGTGCAGGCAGGAAATAGCAAATGGCTTCCTGTTCCCCCACCATCCACAGTGTCTAAACCAAAAAGTGATCACATGTTCCACCACAATGCGCGTGTAAATATCCCACTCGAGGCCCTGATACATGAAAAAAACATCCGGTTCCGAATGCGCGTAGCCCCTGAGCATCCCTGGAACTGGCCGCAGAATCTTATCTACAGTGTGGTACTGAAAATCAGGTATGCAGACAAAACAGGATTCGTTGCAACAGTGATCGGACCACCCCGGGGAGAGATCACAGGTACGAGTGCACACTTCGAACTGGAAACCGATGAACCGGAATTGGTGGAAAAAGTGGAGTATTTTGGAAAGTACCTGGATGCAGACCTTACCGGAAACGGTTTGTATGCCGACTGGAAATTGTATTACCGGGAAGACAAAATAAAAGGTCTCATGGGACAATCGAAGGAGGCACCATTTGACATGGAATGGGATACAGAATGGATTCCCGATCAACATCAGCCAGTGGAAGTAATGGCCAGGGTACACCTTAAAAACGGATTGATCTACCTGGCCCCGCTGGAAATTGACCTGATACTTGTCCGGGATTATGCTGTCAATCTGATCCAACCTTATGCACATCCATCAAACTGGGTCACCCGCGAAGATCAGTATTCGGAAAAACTATGGCTCAACAGAACAAAAGGAATTAATGAAGCGATCATTACCTGGTCAAGCTGGAGTCCTTGTTACAACGAAGGCATTCTGTTGAATGGGGGAAACCTCGGTCTGGAAGGAACAAACACACCATGCTATGATCACTATATTCATAATGAAAAGATCGATCCCTCCCTGCTGAAAAAGGGAGAAAACACGATCACGACTTTAAAAACACCCCTGCATAATGGAAACATGGTGCATGGCATGGAGGTGCAGTGGCCCGGTATCATGGTCAAGGTTAAATATGAGAAAAAGTTTGCTTCCTCTCTCTTTTACGATGTCACCTACCAGGAACGGTCCCATTACCTGGTAAAAACCGATGAGGCGCACTATTATTACGATAAACAGGGCGGTGGCTTCTCAAGGATCATCGATCCAGAGGGCAATGACTGGATTGGATTTAAAAAGGAACCATGGAATGAGTACCCTGCCTCTGCAGCATCCTCCTACCGGGGTTTGCCCAACCTGGTATTCGGATCTGAAGACGAAGGTGCCGGTCATCCCGGGTTCGACAAATGTACTTCACAGGTCATTGACAAGGATCAGGTTCGTACAGAGAGTCTGAGCGGCTCCTGGGCCTGGAACTGGAAATTCTACCCCAATAGTGCCGTGCTTACTATGGAAAAATTACATCACAAAGATCCATACTGGTTTCTATACGAGGGTACCCCGGCAGGAGCTTTTCAGCCCGACAACTATTTTTATGGAACTGATAAAAACACCCTCACCACAAAACTTCCCGACTATTATGCAGGAGAACCCCTCCCCGGAGATTTCAAATGGATTTATTGTGGAGCCATGGGCACCGACCGGGTATTCTTCATCGCGCAGAAAGAAAATGATGAGCTGTCCGACCTGGTATCATACCTGGGAAATTCCGATAAAGGGATCAGCAGTGAAGACGGCATGACCGTCTTCGGCTTTGGCCGAACCGGGGCCACGCCATTGCTGACTAAACCCAACGAATTTGTTATTGGTTTCATGAATGTCATGGACGAGGGTGATATCCCAAACGAAATTTACAAGAAGATCCGGGGAGTATTGAAAGAATAAATGAATAGTAATTTCTGTTGTACCGCCAGGTTTTCAAGAGTCTCCTCAGAATAGCTAACCATTTCGCAAAATGAAAATGCAAACTATTCTGAGAAGACACTATATGATCTGACCAATGCTACCTGGGATTCTCATCATTGAATTTTCCAGGACAGTAAAGGAATTTACCTTACTGCAATTTAAAAATGATCGGGAAAGTATATATTACCTTCACCGCCTTTCCCCGCTGTCTGCCCGGTGTCCATTGAGGAGATGAATTTACTACCCTGAGTGCTTCACTGTCCAATGCAGGATCAATCGGTACCAGGACCTTTGCATCCACTACATTTCCTTTTTCGTCCACAATAAACTGTACATGAACTTTCCCCCCGACTCCGTTCTCCTGTGCAATGTTTGGGTATTCCAGGTTTTTACTGATGTATTTCCAAAATTCAACTTCAGGTTTACCTCCATTGAAAAGCGGCATCTCTTCTACTCTTACAAATGGTGTATCATCATCCTCAATATTCTCTTCCGGACCATCATCATAAAATTTGATGTCAATAGTTGTATTCCCGTCTACTTCATTCTCAAAATTAAAATCCGGCACTGCCACATCATCATCAACGATATCGAGTACCTCGGCCACTTCAGGAACTTCGGGCTCAGGCTGCTCCGGGGTAGATTCCTCCCGTTGGGTTGCAATGATTTCATCTTCAAAGGTAATGGAAGAGACTACGGAAAAATCTTCTCCGGTCTCGGGTAAGGTAGTCCACTCAAAAGCAATGAGGGTAATGGACATGGCTACGATCAGCCCTATCTGGATAAAAATTCCTTTCTTTTTTTCCAGGTCTGCTTTGCTCGATTTTTTTGGTTTCATTTTGTAAGTTTTAAGTGTTAGAATGATGACAGTCACATCCAATTCATTCCACTTAAATGGCATCACCTGATGCCGACAATGAAAAACCATTACACCGTAAAAACCTCAAGAATCAAGCCAAAGCAACCGATGCAGATGCAAAATATTGGTATAATATTTCCATTCGTGGGAAAAGACCATTCTGAGCACGAATGAAGTCCTTCAGGCTCAGAACCCTTCGCTACCCGACATCGTATGGTCGTCCCGCTGTTTGCGGTTCCTGGTCTTTACCTCACCACTCTTGAAACGATAGGAAAAGGAGAGGTTGGCTGTGCGGCTCTCCCATGTGAATCGCCCGATAACCGGATAGTAATTGATCGATTCAAACTGGAATTTCATGGTATTGAAAATATCATTGAGCCGGAAACTGAGCGTAGCTTTGTCATCAAACAGATCCCAGCTCACCCCTGTGCTCACCAGGTACATGGGTAAGAACCTGTATTGTACAACTTTACCTCCACCCCTGTACATCCCGAACAATTGAATGTTCAGGTTATCAGTTACCTTAAACATATTGCTCATACGCACATTCGTTGCAATGTTCTGCACTTCCACATATTCGCCAAGGGCATAGCCAGACATTTGCTGGTAGTAGACATCCGAACTCAAATTGATATTCCACCATTTGAACGGACGAATCATCCCCGATACTTCCACCCCGGCACGATTCTCACCGTCTGCATTTTCATAGGTCACCTCGGTCTTGTTTACATCGAAAGGATCCGGGTTGGTATAGCGGATGATATTGTCATTCACCCTCCTGTAAAATGTACCGAAGGAAAGTGAACCAAATCCGAACCTGCGGGAAAAATTCAACTCCAGCGAGTGCGTAAACTGGGGCCTGAGTTCAGGATTCCCGACAAAAGTCGTCAGGGGTGAAGACCATGCGGCACGGATGGGATTGACCTGGGATATGCCCGGGCGGTCCACCCTCCGGCTGTAGCTTAACTGGAACTGGTTCTTCTGTCCGGGTGTATAGGTAACAAACGCGGAGGGATACGCGGTAAGCTTACTGTCGGAATAAGGTTCATCACCATCCCCCTCCGAAAACAATGCTTCAATTTCATATTGTTCAACCCTAACACCCGCCTGAAACGAAAGATCTCCCAGCTTATGTCCGTAAGTGGTGTATGCTGAATAAATCTGGCGATCATAGGTGAACCTCGAATCAGGCAGAAGCTGCGTCTCATAGCCCCCCTGTCCGTCCGGGATTTTCATACCAGACCCGTCCTGGAGATACCTGTGCCTGTCGGTGTTATATACATTACGCGCTCCATCATGCCTGTACTCCAGTCCCATCTCCAATTTTCCGTCATCAGAAAATGGCTTTACATAATCAAGGTTGACCAGTGTGTTTTGATTTTCATTCAACACTTCGTCCATATAGTTCTCAGTGGGGTCTCCCGGGTTGATCCGATCGGTAAACACCCCATCATCTAAATTATCAATTGATGAATAGGAGGCCTCGAATTCAATCGAATGGCCATCGTCATTAAAATCCCGCTTGTAATTCATGTTATAGATCCCCGAATAATTGTCACTGATCATCTCCTGCAAAATATCATTTCCGGGCGTATCCTGGAAATAATTCATCGTCATACTTGAGCGGTCCATATCATACAAATTCTGCACAGTGTAGAATGAAAGCGTGTTGGACTCATTCAGGAAGAGGTCGATCCCGGATTTCAGGAGATTGGAGGTGCTCTTGTTCAGGTATTCTGTCTGGGAAATCACATCGATATCGGTCCGGTCCAGGGTACCTCCCCCTGTTCTCATCCCTGTCCGCCCACCATAGTTGATGTACATATTGACCTTCCCTGTAGAATAATTCATATCCAGGGAACCATTGTACCGCAGGTTTTCGCCCGCAGTAACCCCTGCCTGCACCGATCCGTTCAGTCCTCTTTGAGCATTCTTGTACAACACTATATTGATGATCCCGCTCATCCCCTCCGGGCTGTATTTTGCTGAAGGGTTGGTGATCAGTTCAATGCTCTTGATGGACGAGGAAGGAATTTGCTTCAACAGCTGGGCCGGGCTGATGTTGGACGGTTTACCGTCAATGAAAATCCTAACATTCTCATTCCCGCGAAGGCTCACCGCCCCGCTCTGCTGGTCGACACTCACCGATTGCACATTGTTCAGCAATTCCGAAGCATTGGTACCGGTGGCTGTCAGATCTTTCCCCACATTGATCACCTTGCGGTCGATCTTCTGTGTGACCGTCGAAACCTCCCCCCGAATCGTTACCTCTTCGAGTTGGCGACTGCTCTCACTTAACTGAACGGTTTTGAATTCAAGGTTCCTGTTTTCCCGCGAAATATCAACCTTCCTCACAATCGATTCATATCCCATGAACTGTATCTCCACGTTCATGCTCCCGGTCGGCAACTCCACGATACGAAATCGTCCGTCATCATCCGTGATCCCACCGGTAATGATCGAATCAAGCGGACTCCTTACAACTACATTTACATAGGGCATTGGCTCCCCTGTTGCAGAATCCACAACTGCCCCGGAGATTGTACCGATGGTGGGAGGGTTGTCATCTTCTGCTGCTACCATCACCGGTACACATAACAATACCGACAACAGGCCTATTGTCATTAATCTTTTCACAATTTGCATTTTTTAAAATGTCCCCGGCTTAAGTGGTAGTAAAGCATCGCAATTTAATTATTTATAATCGCTCTAAATACCGGATTTAACATAATTAACAATCGATACTCCTGCAACTATTCTATTAATAAACAGGTGTTTAAATGACAGGGTCCCTGGCAAGTAATATTAAACAGGATCTCTTCTGATTTACTTATATTCGTCCTTTATAAAATCCCCGTTCAGCTTAAAAGAACCTGGCATGTTAAAAAATCTCCTGACAAACTCACGCACCTGGCTAATGGTCCCTGCCATTTGCCTGGCAACAATTCAGTCCACAGCGCAGTCTCCTGGCTTCTTCCTTGATGATTGGCAGGGGAAAACCGCCACGGTCCCGGAATATGAAATCGTGGATCAGCCAGCCGAAACCCCAACAATCACGGTCACAGTTGATCATTCTCAATTTATCAACAAAGTCCCTCAATACATTTACGGCAACAACGCGGTAACATGGGACAACGGACTGCCCGACAACCCCACCGCCATGACCGATCTTAAAAATCTCAACCCCCATGTCCTTCGATGGCCGGGCGGAAGCCTCAGCAACAGCTATTTTTGGAATGTGCCATACGGACAGCGTCCCGACGACATTCCAAACGGAATCAGTCCCTGGTATGGAATGAATACTGACTGGCAGATGTCGGTGGATGAATATTACGAACTCCTGGAAGAAACAGGAAGTACAGGCAGCATCTGTGTCAACTACAGCTATGCCCGTTACGGTACAAGTGAAGATCCGGTAGCCACCGCTGCACATATGGCAGCCGAATGGGTGCGTTACGACAACGGTCGTTCAAAGTACTGGGAGATCGGAAATGAGAACTTCGGAAATTGGGAGGAAGGAAACATCATCGATACAGACCTCAACCAGGACGGTCAACCGGCAAAGATCTCCGGCACACTTTACGGACAGCATGCAAGCGTATTCATCGATTCGATGAGGGCCGCAGCTTCCGAAGTGGGTACCGATATCAAGATCGGAGTGGTGGCCTATGATTCTGAAAACTCCTGGGACCCCATCTCAGAAGTCTGGAATGAAGGCATGATGCCCATCGTGGGTGACAAGGCAGATTTCCTGATCGTGCACAGCTATTTCACACCCTATGAACAGGATTCCCCGGTAAGCACGATCCTGAACTCCCATACTGTACCGGGAACGATCATGGCTGTCATCGAAGCCGATATGGCCGAGGCGGGCAAACCTATGCTGCCCGTGGCCATGACAGAGTGGAACATTTTTGCCGAAGGGTCATGGCAACAGGTCTCATACATCAACGGGATGCTCGCAGCGATTACGCTAGGTGA
>CAKZNC010000003.1 GCA_937129385.1 uncultured Bacteroidota bacterium | reverse complement strand
TGGTACCCCCTGTGAATCAGCCATCTGACAAAAAAGAAGATTGCAGGGATCCCCAAAGCCTCCAATATGTAAAGTGAAATGGGTTGTGCCAGGTTGTCCTGCTTCAGGAAAACGGCATCCTGCAATGTTCCCACATGAATCGGTGCGATTGTGTTGTGAATGAAACCCAGTATCACGATGGTGATCATCACGATCGCCAGGATTTTTCTCGCACCACGTGGTAAAAGATAGTACAGGAAAGAAAGCAGCACGAGTGGAATTGCAAATATCAGGAAATGATTCCTAAGGATATCCAGACCGGCAAAATCGAAGCTGGAAGGATATGAAGCGTAAACTGCAAGAGGACTCCATAAAAAGATAAACCCCAGCAGGTACAACAATGATAGAATAAAAACCGGTCCGCCTGTTTTGTGAGGGACAGCAACTTTTTTATCTCTCCTTCCGGAAATAAGCAGGGCGATGATGAAAATAAACGCAAGTCCGGGCAGCACCAGGTCAATCATCCTGCTCTCAGTGCCGCTGAGCTGGATATTAAGAATTGTAATATCCCGATCGGTGATGACTACTATCGCAATGAATATCTGAATCAGCACAACCAGGGTGAGCAGGACTGATGCGATGACTCTCCATACTCTTTTCAGGCTGCGGTAATTGTTCATGATGTGGATCATCCCGGCGATCTGACTGATCATCATTACCACCACGGCAATGATCTCCAGTTCACGGTTGATGCCTCCGTAATAGAATTTAGCTCCAAGGTAAAACCAGGCTGTGACAAAGAGCATACTGTTATATAGCCATGGCGGCAGATTCAGGTTTGTTACTGTTTTTCTTAACCCCTGCACAATCTCCCTGGCAGATGATCCTGCCATGCGATGAGCGAAAATGGTTACCAGCCATGAGATCAATGCAACGATCACCAGGCGAAATACGATATCCCTGAAATTGTATTCCAACGCCCAGCTAATTTGCGTAAATACCCCGACTGCCAGGATGCTCCAGAATAAGATCATGTAACGGGGTGCCATCTTTGTTACATTTGTCCTGATGTTCAGAGGTTTTACGGAGACCTTCCCCTGCAGGTAGAATACCAACAAGGCCAGGATGCCGGTGATCACACCTCCTGCAATGACGGACATCACCAGCCTGAGCGCAAAGTCATTAAAGTTGTTATTTAGTGCCCTGTTAAGCTGGGACAGTACCAGGATACTGGTGATGATCATTAGCACCGGCATAAAGGCCGGCATCAGCTCTTTTTGAATCACCTTTCCAGTAAACCTGCGATCCGGCAGGTTCACCCTGTGTGTGATGGCAAGAAAGGCAAGCAGTACAACCAGTCCGAGACCTGAAAGAATGGAATAGATAATCCCGCGCAACAGATCGCTGAAACCCTCGTTAAACGCACGGTCGAGCAGGAACAGCACCATGACCATAACAACACCGGTGAATATCCGGATGAGACGCGGTTGCATCACTGTTATACTGTCTTTTAGGCGGTAAATGATATCCCCTGTCTTTTGCCCGGTCACTGCTGGGTTTTTGAACACTTCAGGATTGGTAATGAACAGCCGTAAAAAGCTGAACACATTGTTCATGGTCCAGTATAGGACCAGTGCTGAAGGGAAGTTGTACAACAGTACCAGGAAGACCCCGGCCACAACCAGCATCTGCCTGCGCTCTGCCTTGCCACCGAAGCGGGTATAGAAAATTGCGGTGATCACGTTGACAAGCGTCATGAGCAGTGGCAGCAGGTTTACGGATCCCAGCAGCCTGTCGGGTTCGCTCAGGTCATCGATCACCAGGAAGCTCTCTCCCGCCAGGGGCTCAAAATGCTCCAGGAACTGGTAAGCTGCGATAAAAAACGGAATCTGCAGCAGCAGGCTCAAAATGGGAACCAGCGATTTAAACGGACTGAATCCGTGCTGACGGTGGAGGGTGCGAATGTAATAATACCGTTCCTGTCCGCTGTAACAGCGTTTGATTTCATTCATCAGGGGCTGCATCTTACGTTTTACAGCATCGTTCTTTTTTTTGGCCTTTTCAATCAGGATAAATACAGGCAGCAGGATCAACGATATGACGAAACTGAGGATGATCACTGATACCCCGTAATTACCCGTAAGATCATATGCAAGGAGGAATACCTCCCTGATGACAAAGACAAAAGGGGCAAGTATGGATTCAAATATATTCATGTTCCGATCACCTGCATTTAGTCTGACTGCTGTGTTGTATCTATCCGGCCAAGGTTTTTGTCCCAGACCATGGTCCAGTTATCTGCATCAAAAATACTCTCCTTTACCACGTACTTATGTTCAAGCGAAAATTTCGTCCGGTTATTCATGTCCTGGGTCCACCAGGAGACAAAGGCAGGCAGTTCCCTCGAATCAGGTATTGACGTGGCTGAGGGATCAAGATTGCCCAGGGCAATGTCGATGGCATCCATGTTGCTCATGAATTTCCGGTTTTCAGAAAAAGGACCTCGCGCATTGAAATCCTTCACCAGGATCAGCGGATTCAGGTCCAGCATATACTTGAGCGGGACACTCTCATCATTAATATTGTAAAACGGATTGTCAATATCCAGTTCACGATTGAACCTTCTCCAGTGCGTTCCGTGATCCGATACAAGCACGATCCTTGTATTGTCGTAGACATCATTTTGCTTCATCCATCTGATCCATGCACTGAGTTGCTCAATAATCCATTTATTGTTCTCGTAGGGTGAAACATCAGTTACCATACGTCCTTTCTCATCTGTCATGCTCCAGGGAAAATGCGAGACCATGGAGTAGATCACAACAAAACTACCCTTGTCCGGACCCACCCTGGAAATGTAGGGAAGTACCCTCAGGAACTGGTGTTTTAAACTTGTGGATGTGATTCTTCCTTCCTTGTTACCTTTGAGGAATAACCATTGTCCGTTGTCATAGATTTTTGATTTAAAGGCAAGCGGTGCGGAGAAAAAGAGCGCAGTGGACATCAGCAGTATGTGATTGCTCTCCTTCGTTACCTCAATGCCCAGTTGACTGTTGTACCTGTCCCAGTCTTCGTGCCATGAAGGCAGATAAGTATCAATATATTCATTCTCTACGTTTGTATAGGGCAGGTGGGTGGTTGTAAACATGTACCCCTGTTGCCTTACCGTATTTGACAGGTCACGCAGGGCACCCGACAGTTTCTCCTCCACGGTCTTTTCAGTATCCAGGTCAAGACTGTCGGGTGCATACCTGTGTCCCCCCAGTAAAGGACCGACAGATGTGTTGGTAACTCTTGAAACAGCAAGTGCATTTGGGTACCAGGTGAATCCTTCCAGCTGCGCTTTCAATTCCGGGTTTTCATTCATCATCCTGTGCATGGCCCAGCCCTGGAACATATCGGGAATCAGGTAGATCACATTTTTCTCTGTCCGGGAGAATTCTATCTGGTATGATGATTGCTTCATCTGCGCCTGGCTTTCCAGGAAACTCCCGGAAGTGGCCGCACTGTAAAGACCCTGGAACAAAACGACCATATTCAGTATTGCGAGACCAAAAATAATCTGCTTCACATATTTTCGTCCCAGGAGAAGGTAAAAAGCTGCTCCGAACAGAATGACTATGCCAATTGCTTCGATCAAATAGAAAGCCGGAGATACAATAAGTGCCTGCTCTTTTTCGAATTTGTTCTCCTGCAGCGTGCCCATATCAATAGGAAGAATGGCATTGTGGATAAAACTGATCGCAACAGCAGTCAGTGCAACTGCAGACAGGATCCATCTGTACCTTCGTGGTGTGAAGTAAAAGATTGTGACCGCTACAAGCAGCAGGAGGGCCAGGTAAGGCATGTTTTTTATAAGCAGATCAAGGGCTGAAAAATTGAAGGTCTCGGGGAAGGAGGAATAGATCTGCAGGGGATTCCATATTGTTACAAAACCTGCAACATATGCTGCAGAGAGCATAAATATTGCATTTGGAACCGCTGTTGTTCCCGGAACCCGGATTTTCCGCAGCCTGAAATACGCAGGCAATGAAATCACTATAAAAAGGAGACCCGGATAGATCATGTCATCCACCTGGATATTCTCATTTGCAATGGAGATGTTGAACAGTTGGATGGATGCATCACCGTTTCTTAAGAACAGGTATGCAATGGTCGACTGCAAAAGGAAAAGAGCCATGAGGAGGGAGGAATTCAACCTGTACCACCGCAGCTTACCTGAAACTCCACGCCTGAAGAAGTACAGGATTCCCACTGCCTGTAAAAGCAAGACTGCGGCAATTGAAAACCAAAGCAGTGTGCTGTTGTCTTCCTCAAAATAGTATTTCCCGGAAACCAGGAAATAAAGGGCCAGGAACAACAGTGAAAAATAAACCCTTGAGTGGACCTCAAGACGAACAATCCCTGTGCGGAGTCGGGCCAGGAATTCCTCCGCAGAACGCATGATTCCTTTTGAATCCTTCCCTGATGCTTTTTTCCTGAATACTTCCGGATGGGTGATGAACAACCGGAAGAAACTGAACACATTGTTCATGGTCCAGTAAAGGACAAGCCCGGAAGGAAAATTATAAAGCAATACAAGAAATATTCCGGCAATCACAAGCATCTGTCTGCGCTCTGCACCATTTCCGTTTTTCGTATAGAAATAGGCTGTTACCAGGTTCACCAGGGTCATGAGGATCGGCAGCAGGTTGATCCTGCCCAGCAAACTATCGGGCTCGCTCAGATCCCCGATCATCAGGAAGCCCTGTCCCGTAAGTGGCTCATAGTTTTCCAGGAACTGGTATGCAGCAATGAAAAACGGTATCTGCAGCAAAAGGGTCAGCACAGGGATCAGCGCCCTGAATGAATTGTAACCATGTTGCCTGTGAAGTGTCCGGATGTAGTAATAACGCTCCTGTCCCCGGTAGCATCTTTTGATCTCATCCAGGACAGGTTTCATTTTCCGCTTTATGGTATCATTGCGTTTTTTACCCTTTTCAATGAGCATGAATACGGGCAGAAGAAGCAGCGAGATGCCAAAACTCAGGAGTATAATTGCCACACCATAATTGCCGGTCAGCCTGTAGCCGAACAGGAACAACTGCTCAACAATGTAGTAAAACGGAAATATGATCAATTCAAAGACATTCACAAGGATATAATTAATTATAGTATTAATTTACAATACGTTATAAATTTCGTTTTTTCTACAGGTGCGTTATTCGTCCTCCTTCGTCGGCCTCATGAGCTCCACTTCGTTCCGGTTGTAGCCTCGCAGAATATTATAGATAATAAGGTGCTCGGCGAACCGAACGCAGTGAGCTCACGAATACCGCTTAAAATCGTACTTGTTGGCCCTGGTTTTTCAGGAGAATCAGATTTTGTTTCAACCCTGTTGCTTTTTGCGATCCACATATCAGCAGTTTCAGTTTCTTTCCACGATTTGCATGATCTGGTCGGCAGCCACTTCACCCGCTTGACCGAAATGATATACCGATTCATTTTTCAGTTCTTCCAGCTGCACTGCTGCAGGTTGTGCAAGCATTTCACTGATGATATTGCCGATGTTCTCCACCTCATCCTCATCGAATTCCCTGCCAAGTCGCTCCCGCTCCCTCATCTCCCACATCTCGTGATCCAGTTCAGATCCTTCGAATCCCTCAATGGTGTCAAACCTGGTTTTAAGCAGTAACACCGGTTTGCTAAATAAAAATGCATAGTCCCAGAAGACACCCGAAAGGTCGCTGATCATGAGGTCAGATTTTGCCATGCTGACTGTTCCCAGCTGGTTCCTGTCTATGGTGAGCCTGGGTTCGTCTTTGAACCGCTCCTCAATATCAGACATCAGCCCAGGGAAACTCACATAGCTCTGGGGGTGGGGACGAAGGATGATGTCACATTCGGTATCTCTCAGCAGGACCTCAAAAAACCGAATACCCAGCCTGTTCAGAAGTGAATACTCTTTCCAGGTAGGCGCCACCAGGATGACAGGTTTTGTCTTTTTCACAGGCAGTTCTTTGACCTCCTCCAGCATGATGTCGTAATAGGTCAGCCCCGTCTCAAGCAGCATTTTTTTATCGGTGTTCCGCTTTTCCTCCAGTTTCCTGATCCCTTCGATCTGGTGTGGACCGGAGCAGAACACTGAATCATAATAGTCAAAAGCAAACTTTCTGTAGGTGAAAATATCTATGGGCGCATGCACGATGTGTCCGTAATGGCCCACCTTTTTTGAGCGCCTGATCATCATCACATCCAGCTGTGGCGTGGTCATGCCAACGAATTTCGCCTTCAGCCTGTTGAGGTAAACCGAGGAGATGGTGAGATTGCCGATATATTTTGATGCATACTGCCCGGATTTGTAGGCCAACCCGGGATCCTCCCTGTCTGAAGTAAGATAGGCGCAGGGAACCCCCTTTTTTTCCAGGGACCTGATGACCGGTAGGAATACGGACCAGTATTGCTTCCCTTCAGAATAAAAGATGATATCCACATCTTCGAATTCCTTTCCGGAGACAAAGCCTCTTCCCATCACCAGGTTTTTCATTTTGTAAAAGAAACCTCGTAGCGCAAATGCAATGGTGGCAAAGACCGCTACCAGTATGTAAAGGAGCGCGCTTGTGGATGCGGGATCTATATAAAGTATTGCTGTTCTCATTGCTGTACTTCTTTATTTATGCTGAATATGAAATAGCGTTCGTAAATCATTTTTTTCAATCAGGCGCGGATTGTTGGACAGCCGCTCCGTATTCACATTATTTATGATGATCTCCGGGTCAAAGCCCTCTGCAAGTGACCGGATGTCTGTATCAATACCGATGCTTCTGAAGAATTCTCCGAGCAGGTCGCGGACCTCTCCAATCCCGCAACCCAGTAGCCCGAGAATTTTATCGATCCTTGCCTTAACGCTCTGGTAACCACGCTTGTCTGTACAGTTTTTACCGGTAACATGATAGTTGTATTCCAGGAAGAAGGGTAGGGTCAGGGCGACAGCATGACCATGGGGGATCCCGTAATAACTGGTGAAGGCATAGGAGAGCGCATGCGGTGCTGTGGTCCGCGTAATGTTGATGGCCCTGCCCGACAGGTGCGATGCCTCCAGCATGTTTTCCATTGCGATCTCGTCGCCACCTGGTGCTGCCTTTCGCAAATTCTTCCAGATCAGTTCAATGGCGTCCAATGCGATGGATTCGGATTCGTCTGTTGAATTTACACTCCAGACCGATTCAACCGCCTGTGAAAAAGCATCCAGACCGGCACAGGCTGACAGGTAGGGATCAGAGGAGTGCAGGAATACCGGAGAGAGGTATACATAATCTGGCAAAATGAGGGGATGCTCAAAAGAGTGTTTTTTCTGATCCAGGTAAACCACAGCGAATTTCGTCGCTTCGGCACCTGTTCCCGCGGTTGTCGGAACAGCCAGTACGGGGGTTTTGGTATCGGCTGGCTGCGTCTTCCCCCTGATAATGCTTTCTGTTTTGGCTTCCTGGTGGACAAACATACTGATCAGCTTAGCCATGTCCAGGACACTTCCACCCCCGATCGCAAGTATGAGTTCATAGGTGCCCTCTCTGAACCGGGAGACACCGCTTGCAAGGTCGTCCGACTGCGGATTGGTTTTAAAATCGCGGAATGAATCGATCCTGGAAGTTCCCAGCAGTTCTTCCACAAATGCGGATGCGCCAGAATCTTCATAGGACCTGTTTCCCCTCACCAGGAATATACTTCCGGGACCAATGCTGTTTACCAGGTTTTTAATTTCATTGAACCGATCCCTACGATAGACTTCTTGCACCATTACGATTCCAGGTTACTCATGAAATCCTTCTTGTTGTCAACGGGTTTTATGGTGGGCCGTCCCAGGTCATCGCGCGACCCCGGCCTAACCTTCACTTCTATAAACGCCGGACAACTGTCTTTATTGATCGCCTTCCATGCTTTGTCCAGTTCTTCAGAGGATGACACGGAGGTTGCACTCTTATATCCGCAGGCCTTGGCGATGGCAACCATGTCAATTTCAGAACCTGCAGTGGGCTGTCCGCCCACAGACTCATGGGCACTGTTGTTGATGACGATATGAATGTAATTTGCCGGGGCCATGCTGCCTGTGATTGCCATTCCTCCCATATGCATCAGCATCGCCCCGTCGCCATCCAGACAGACCACCCTCTTTCCGGGTTTGCTGAGGGCGATGCCCAGTGCGATCTGACTGGAGTGTCCCATGGAGCCCACGGTGAGAAAATCTGAATGATGGGGATGCCCCATGGCCTCGCGGCATTCAAATACTTCTCGTGAGGTCTTCCCCGTGGTCGAAACCAGGACATCATCCCCTGAAAGTTTTTCAAGGATCTGATAAACGACACTTTCTCGTGTCAATTCATGGCTGACCTCTTTTTTTGACTGGATCGTATACTTCTCAAAAGTCCCTTTTCTGATCACCAGGGCATGGGGAACGCCCGACTGGTTCACCTGGGAAACAGCAATATGGATCTGTTCTCTGGCATTGTCTTCATCCATCTCCAGGATAGTGTACGGAATCTGGATCGCATCCAGCAGGGCAGGAGTAACCTCGCCCTGTGTCACATGCTGCGGTTCATCCTTCACCCCCGGTTCCCCCCGCCATCCGATCATCAGCATCAGCGGAATATTGTAAACGTTTTTGTCGACAAGTGATAACAGGGGATTCACGGCATTGCCGATCCCCGAGTTCTGCATGTACACCAGTGGGATCTTCCCGGTGGCCAGGTGATACCCTGCAGCCAGTGCAACAGCATTGCCTTCATTGGCGGCGATGATGTGATTCTTTCGCGGGGAATGGTCGGTAATATAGGCACAAATATCCTTGAGCAACGAGTCGGGAACTCCGCTGAAGAATTCAATTTTGTTCTCTGCCAGCCAGCCGTAAAAAATCGCAGGAGATATCATTATTTTGTTCCGGGTATAAGGTTCAGAATTTCTTTGATGGAAATACACTGTTCGTCTGTCTCAAGGGAGCGCTCATGGGTAAGAATCGATTTCGCCGTGGTGACCATGGCAGGGTAGGCACTGCGGAGCAGATGGTTTGCGTAGATCACCACATTTACACCTGCCTCAATGAGCTGATCCTCGTAAACGTGATTGAAGCTTGTGGGCACGACCACCAGGGGAACGCGCTTTTGAAATTTCTTATAAGCGTTGCAGAATTCCATGATTTCACGCTCGTCCTTTTCCTTGCTGTGGATCATGATTCCGTCTGCACCGGCATCGATGTATGCTTTGGCACGCGTAACCGCATCATCAAGCCCCTTTCCGAGAATCAGGCTTTCAATCCGTGCAATGATCATAAAGCTCTTGGTCACCTGGGCCCGTTTCCCGGCAGTGATCTTGTAGCAGAAATCCTCTATCTCTGCCTGTGTCTGCTGCACTTCGGTCCCGAACAGTGAATTCTTTTTCAGTCCGGTTTTATCCTCAATGATGATCGCTGAGACACCCAGCCGTTCCAGCGTTTTTACAGTGAAAACAAAATGTTCAGGGATGCCGCCTGTGTCCCCGTCATAAATAATGGGTTTTGTGGTAACCTCAAGGATGTCATTCAATCCGTGCAGCCTCGATGTCACATCCACCGCCTCGATATCGGGCTTCCCTTTCGCTGTTGAATCGGTCAGACTGCTGAGCCACATGGCATCAAACTCGTTGTTGCCTCCCTCGTTTTCAACACGTATATTCTCCACGATCAAACCGGTTAGCCCGTTATGTGCCTCCAGTACCTTTACAATGGGTTTTGATTCAATAAGTCTGCGCAACCGCTCCATCCTTACCTCCGGGGTCGTACCAATCTCTTTGATGGACTTGTTCAGCTGGGTGGATGAAATACCGGGTGTATAGGGCACCTCGTGCAGCTTTCCGCCCCACTCCTCAAGTGTTTCGATCACCCGCTGCCGCACCTGCTGCTGCACCCCCTGTCTCCAGTCATCACCGTGTACCACATAATCGGGTTTGAGCTTTCTCAGGTTGGGCACATAATCCAGTTCCTCCTGTGCAACCACTTCGCTGACGCCCTTGATGTTCTCAATGATAATCTTACGTTGCTCATATTTCAATGCAGGCAGCCGCTTGTAACTGGCGATGGCCTTGTCAGTCAGCAACCCGATGATCACCTGCCCGAGTTTGCTTGCTTCGTTGATAATATTCAGGTGTCCGGGATGGATCAGATCAGCGCTCATCCCGACATATACTTTCTTTGACATAGGTTGAAATTTAGTGTAAATTTAGCAAGATTTTCATTAAACGTTAAAGAAACGCACATTGAATGAGGGATAGTGACTGAAGTCAGCTTACCCACAGGGTGGATGAGCTCATGCCATGGACGGGATGATTAATTCTGTGGGAGATTCTACATTACAACGGGATGATGGGGATAGTGGGAGAAAACCGGTATAAAAGCCGGAGGAACAGGTTGATCCGTTTCGGCTTACATGTTCTGTATTGGCCGGTCTTATTACCGCGTTACCCGTCATCGCGAGGATCAGAATGATACCCTTCAGCCTTTAAAACCTGTCATGCTCCCGGGGCCTTTACTTGTTTGGGGCAGCATGGTTTTCGGAGTGTTCATAATCCCCAACCAGCTCATTGATCAGTTCTTCAACGGTCGTGATCCGGTCCACCCTGCCAGCATTGGACCCTGTGAAGACAAAACCATTGTCCAGATTGCCCCTGTAAGCCTCAAGCAATGCTTCTGAAATACAGTAGGATGTGGTTTTCGGGTCGCATGATTTAATGCAGTGATGCTTGCACACCTTCGGTCGCCTGTTTCCTTGTATGGCATCATCAAGGAATTTGTTGAAAATGGACCTTCCCGGCATTCCCACCGGACTCTTGATGATCCTGATATCCTCTTCGCGTGCCTCCACGAATGCCTTTTTAAATGCCGGTGAAGCATCACACTCCTCCGTGGCCACGAAACGCGTTCCCAGCTGAACTGCCGAAGCGCCCTGCTGCATGATTTTATACATATCCTCGCCGGAGTAGATCCCGCCGGCAGCGATCACCGGGATCTCCTTCATGTATTTGTCCCGGAACTCTTTCGCCACCTTCACGACATCCGCAACAAGATGCTCAAGCGTGTTGCCGATCTCCTCAAGCGCATTGGCCTTGAATCCCAGGTGACCCCCCGCCTTTGGTCCCTCGACCACGAATGCATCAGGCAGGTAATCATAATTCTGCTTCCATTTTGTGGCCAGGATATTGGCTGCCCTTCCGGAAGAGACAATAGGAACCAGCTTGGTTTTTGATCCTGGAGGGAGGTATTTGGGCAGATCCAGTGGCAGCCCAGCCCCTGAAAAAATGATGTCGATTCCCTCTTCGACGGAGGTCCTGACCATTTCGGAAAAATCGGTCAGCACCGACATGATATTCACACCAATCACACCTTTGGTTAATTCCCGCGCTTTGCGGATCTCTCTGCGCACTGCTTCAATATTTTTCTTCTTGTAATTTCCCTTTTTTGCATTGCCGGTCAGCCCGATCGCCACCGTGGAGATGGTGCCGATGCCACCCATGTTGGCTACTGCCGATGCGAGTCCGGACATGGAGATGCCCACGCCCATTCCGCCCTGTATAATGGGAAGCCTGATCTCAAGATCCCCGATCTTCAATGTATTCACAATTGCTCTTTTTTAAATATTGGGTCCGTAATGAATTTAAGACGGACCGAAGGTAAGGGCATTCTGACAGGTGGGAGGATAATCTGGGCCATTTGGGGCGAATGAAAGGGTTTTTGGTACGAGTGGGGTGAATGGCATTTGGCAGTCGAGAGTTGAGAGAGAAAGCTGTCAATGGTGTGGAAAGTGCGTATTGCGTTGTGCGTAGTGCTTCGATAAAACATTTGCGCTGCGTATACTCTGCGTATACTCTGCGGTTAAGACGCTATGCGGCATGCAGGGGCTTCGATACATCTGCATTTTCTCTGTGTTACTCTGCGCAACTCTGCGGTAAATCCCTCTGCGCCCTCTGCGGTTCAACCCCCTACTTCGAGATCGGCATCGCAAAGGCCTTCACGTCCTTGCCCTCGATCTTCTTGTCGCACAGGATCACCAGTCGTTCCAGTACATTCCTGAACTCCCGGATGTTCCCGGTCCAGTTGATCTTTTTGAACTCCGCGATGGCATCTTTGGTGATCTCCTTGGGCGGGATCCCGTATTCGCCACAGATCTGGTTATTGAAGTGATCGGCCAGCACCGGGATGTCCTCCAGCCGTTCGTTCAGTGCCGGCACATGGATCAGGATCACGCTCAGCCGGTGGTAGAGGTCCTCCCTGAAGTGGTTCTCATCGATCTCCTCTTTCAGGTTTTTATTTGTCGCCGCCAGCACCCGCACATTCACATTGATATCCTTGTCGCTCCCCACGCGGTTGATCTTGTTCTCCTGCAGCGCCCGCAGCACCTTCGCCTGTGCCGAGAGGCTCATGTCGCCGATCTCATCCAAAAAAATGGTCCCGCCATCGGCCTGCTCAAACTTCCCTTTCCGCTGCTTGATGGCAGAGGTAAATGCCCCCTTTTCATGACCGAACAGCTCGCTCTCGATCAGCTCCGACGGGATCGCTGCACAGTTCACCTCGATGAATGGTCCGCCTGCACGTCCGCTCTTCTCATGGAGCCACCGCGCCACCAGCTCTTTCCCGGTGCCGTTCGGACCGGTGATCAGGACCCGTGCATCGGTAGGTGCCACACGCTCGATCATGTCCTTCACCTGCTGGATCGGCTCCGATTCGCCCACCATCTCGTAGGCCTTGCTCACCTTCTTCTTCAGCACCTTGTTCTCGGAAGCCAGCGAGGTCTTGTCCAGCGCATTCCGCACGGTGATCAGCAGGCGGTTCAGATCCAGCGGCTTCTCGATAAAATCGTAAGCCCCCTTCTTGATCGCCTCCACGGCATTCTCCACGTTTCCATGTCCGGAGATCATGATCACCTGCACATCCTTACCGGTCTCGAAGATCTTGTCCAGCACCTCGATGCCATCCATCTCCGGCATCTTGATATCGCAGAGCACAACATCGAAATTGTTTGCTGAAAACTTCTCCAGCCCCTCCGGTCCGTTCTCTGCGAGCTCCACCTCGAACTTTTCGTATTCAAGGATCTCCAGCAGTGCGTTCCTTATGCTCTTTTCATCATCGATCACCAGTATTTTTGACATGCTTCTATGCTTTATGGATGAGCCTGGCCATCACCCCCTCTTTCAGGGCATAACGCGACTGCGTCAGCGACGCCAGGTTACAACTGTCGATCACAAAATTAATAAAAATCGTGGCCGGAACCATCATCTCCACGCGCACCGGCTCCATCCCCTTCATCGCCAGTCGTTCATCGGTGGTGGACTGCAGCAGTTCATCCCGCATCTCCCTGAACTTCTCCAGCGGAATCCCCAGCGAGGAGGCCCCTTTTTTCGTTCCAATACCGAACCGGTACCTTGCCATGGCCGCCAGCGTGTCAAAAGTGCCGGAAGCCCCAATGAGCATGGCTGGCTTGTACTTGTCGACATACAACCTCAGCTGCTCCAGCTCTCCGTGGTAGTACTCCTCGATCTCCGCAACCTCATCTTCTGTAATCGGATCAGAAATGGTGAACTGTTCGATGATCCTTGCCATCCCCAGCTCGAAGCTCTGCTTCCAGAGGATCCCCTCGCCGTTGCAGATGATAAACTCGATGCTTCCGCCGCCGATATCCATAATCATGGCGGTATCCTCCCCGAAGTCGACCGACTCCCGGATACCTCCGTAGATTAGTTCGGCCTCCTCATCGCCATCAATAATATTGGTTTTAAAACCGAATTTTTCCTCGATCTCCCGGGCAAACTCCTCCCCGTTCTCTGCATTTCGCATGGCCGAGGTGGCATATGCATGTATCTCTTTTGCCCCATGCTTTTTAATGGTCTCCATGTGCTTTTCGATGGCAGCAAAACCACGCTCCATGGCATCGGGCGTGATAAAACGCTTGTTGATGCCGCCTTTGCCAAGCTTCACAGGTTGCTTGCCGTCGTATGCTACGCTGAACGAGTCGCCGGAGTGCTCCGCGATCAGCAAATTAAAAGTGTTGGTACCAAAATCAAGGATTGCTGTTGGCATGATCAGTTGTTGTAGCGGAGCCATTTCCAGAGCTCCTTGTAGGTTACTTTCTTACCGTACATCAGGATGCCGGTGCGATAGATCTTACCTGCCAGCCATACGGCACCGAAGATCGTGAGTACAAGGAGTCCGGCCGACAAAGCCATCTCCCATGCCGGCACCTCGAAGGGCATCCGCACCATCATGATCACCGGTGAGGTGAGCGGGATGATGCTGAACCAGAAGGCCAGCGGTCCCTCCGGGTTGTTCATCACATTGGGCATCAGGACGATCCCCAGTATCAGGGGAATGGTAATGGGCAGCATGAACTGTTGTACCTCCGTTTCATTGTCCACCGCCGATCCCACCATGGCAAAGAGGGAGGCGTACATGAGGAATCCAAACAGGAAATAAAAGACAAATGCTGCTGCAAGTTTGCCGAAATGGACCGATTCAAATGTTGTGAAGATATCTGAAAGGATCTGGTCGCCCTCTCCTGGCTGGTTAGCCTGAAGAGGCACCGCGTCCTGTTCAGCAAATAATTCGCTACCCGCAACCTGCTCCGTGGGGTCCTGTTGCTGCAGGGTATCCCCGAAAACCACCGATGAGCCGGCAACGAGGATCCCCGTGAGGACGATCCAGACCAGGAACTGTGTCAGTGCCACAAGACCCACACCGATGATCTTTCCCATCATCAGCTGGAAGGGTTTTACGGAGCTGACGATCACCTCCACGATGCGGCTGGTCTTCTCTTCGATCACGCCGCGCATCACCATGGCGCCATAGATGAAGATGAACATATAGATCATCAGTCCGGCACCGTAACCGATGCCCATCACCACGCCTGTGTTGCTTTCCATGGACTCCCCGTCTTTGGTCCACTTGATGCTGGAGACCCTGATGCTGGTCTCGATCTCCCGCAGGATCTCATCGAGGTTTTCGATGTCGTTGGCCACGAGTTTCAGGTTTTCGATCTCACCTTCCAGGGCATTCCTGATGTGGTTGGATACATCGAGGCTCGGCTGCTTGTCGGAATACAATAGCGCGCGTTCCGAATTGATGATATTGGAGGGGATGAACAGTACCGCGTAATAGCCGGTGCTGGAGAAATTCTCCTTCAGCGATTCGAGCTCCACATCCTGCAGGGCAACGAATTTCAGGTATTCAGTTTCCGGGATGGTGGTTTCGGCTTTGCCGCCGGAATAGGACGTCAGGATCATCGATTCGTCGATCACTGCGACAGTCTTCACCTCCTTGTCTTCCAGGTTCGCAAGAACTGCCGGAAGGACCATCAGGGCCGCGAAGAGGATCGGGCCGAGGACCGACATGATGATGAAAGATTTCTTCCTGACCCTGGTCAGGTATTCTCTCTGGACGATCAGGCTGATCTTGCTCATGATGCTTTCTTGTTTTTGGGTGATGCAGATTCAACTACCTGGATGAAGATGTCATTCATGCTTGGCAGTACTTCGTTGTAAGATTTGATATCTGTGAGTCCGGCCAGTGCGGTGATCAGTTCATTTTGTTTTGCATCAGAGGCCAGTTTGATCCTTGCCTCTTTCCCGATGCCGTTCTCTTTGATTGTAAGGATCTCAAACTTCCTGTCCAGGCCCTTCTCCAGTGCGGAGGGGTCTCCCTCAAAACCGACGCTGATGATGTCTGAGCTGAACTTGTTCCTGATCTGGTTCACCTCTCCTTCGAGGATGGTACGGGAATCGTTGATCAGGGTGATGTGGTCACACAGCTCTTCTACAGATGACATGTTGTGCGTCGAAAAGATAATAGTTGCCCCGTCGTCCCGCAGTTTCAGGATCTCCTTTTTCAGCAGGTTGACGTTGATGGGGTCGAATCCGCTGAAGGGCTCATCGAAGATCAGCAGCTCGGGCTCGTGGATCACCGTGGTGATGAACTGGATCTTCTGTTGCATCCCCTTGGAGAGCTCCTCGATCTTCTTGTTCCACCAGTCACCGATCTCGAATTTCTCAAACCAGTATTTCAGTTTTTTACGGGCATCGTTACTGCTGATCCCTTTCAGTCTTGCAAGGTAGATGGCGTGTTCGCCGACCTTCATTTTCTTGTAGAGTCCGCGCTCTTCCGGCAGGTAACCGATCCTGTAGATGTCTTCCCTGCTGAGCGGTCTGCCCTTCAGGGTGACGGTTCCCGTATCGGGGGCGGTGATCTGGTTGATGATGCGGATCAGCGTAGTCTTCCCTGCGCCGTTAGGCCCCAGGAGTCCGAATATACTCCCTTCGGGTACGCTGACCGACACTTTGTCCAGTGCACGGTGTGCCTGGAAATCCTTGACCACGTCGGTCGCTGTAAGTAGGTCCATATCTGTTATGATTCAAAGAAGTTTTTCATGCGGTTGAAGAATCCCTTTTCAGGTTTCGGTGGCTGGGGGACGAAACTTTCCGAGTCCCTCATCTTCTCTACCATCTTCGTCTCCTCGGGGGTGAGGTCCTTTGGGATCCATACATTGATATTCACCAGCAGGTCCCCTTTTCCATAACCATTCACATCGGGTACTCCTTTGCCACGAAGGCGCAGGATCTTGCCTGGCTGTGTGCCCGGATCGATCTTGATCTTGACGCGTGATTCTATGGTTGGGATCTCCACGGTATCACCCAGGATGGCCTGGGGTGTGCTGAGGTAGAGGTGGTAGACCACGTCGTTACCTTCACGTACCAGTTCTTCGTGCTCCTCCTCCTTGATCATGACGATCAGGTCACCATTGACACCTCCGCGCCGAGGGGCATTCCCCTTGCCGCTCATTTTCAGCTGCATCTCATCGGATACTCCTGCGGGGATGTTGATGCTGATCACCTCCTCCTTTTTCAGGATTCCCTCTCCGTAACAGGCTTCACATTTCTCGCTGATCATCTTGCCTTCACCGCGGCAGGTCGGACAGGTGGACTGGGTTTGCATCTGTCCGAGGAAGGTATTGGTCACCTGGGTAACATGACCCTGTCCGTGGCAGGTGCTGCAGGTGGTAGTGGCAGTACCGTCCTTTGCCCCATTTCCGGCGAATGACTCACA
>CAKZNC010000002.1 GCA_937129385.1 uncultured Bacteroidota bacterium | reverse complement strand
TCAAAGGTTATATTCTATTCTCCAAAAACCATTGCAAAAAACCGCACAGGCACAATCCCATTGCAAGCCTTGCGGTTTTAGTCAGTTTATCGTGCGGATGAAGGGACTCGAACCCCCACTCCGGAAAGGAACTAGATCCTAAGTCTAGCGCGTCTACCAATTCCGCCACATCCGCTCAAAAATTGAAGTGCAAAGGTAAGAGTTTTTTTGACAAACTAAAAAGAAAATAGTGTGGTACTGGGAAAATGTAAATCTCTCAGGGAGTTATAGTTAAAAGATGATTAACGTTTCAATTAAAGCCCCGGGGGAGCAGATCACCTGGATCTCCGTCGCCAACCTCTAAACCGATCATTAATTTGATCCCGCCGGGATCGGGGTATAGGTCGCACCGGTGTTACCCGGCATCTGCGATACCGGGCTACGGGGTGTGTTCTGCGTCAACAAGTTCAGCACATAGCCGCCGGAAACGGGGGTTCGTTCGGTCAATGGGTACATCGATTCAAATGATTGATTGAGTATAGCCGGGATCGATTGTCTTCAGGCGATATTTGGTCTGAACCCGGAGGGGTCGCATCCTGTAGCCCCGGGTAACCGAAGGGCACCCGGGGTTAAAAGCGCCTTATATACCATTTCCTGCCCCGCGCCGTTCGGCGCACAGGGGACCTCCGACTGACTGGCTGATGGCTGAAGACTGAAGACTGAAGACTGATGGCTGCCAACTGGCGACTGCCCACATCTCTCGACTCTTAACTCTTAACTCTTAACTCTCCTCTCAAACCCTATCTTAACTCAAAGTTCTTCCCCAAATACAAATTCCGCACCTGCTCGTCTTCGGTAAGTTGCTTTGCCGTGCCTGCCTTCAGGATGGAGCCCTCGAACAACAGGTATGCACGGTCGGTGATGGAGAGGGTCTCGTGGACATTATGGTCGGTAATGAGGATCCCGATATTCTTCGCCTTGAGCCTGGAGACGATCTCCTGGATATCTTCCACGGCGATCGGGTCGACCCCTGCAAACGGCTCATCCAGGAGGATAAAATTTGGACTCAGCGCAAGTGCCCTGGCGATTTCTGTACGGCGTCGCTCACCACCCGAAAGCTGGATGCCCAGGCTTTTCCGGATGCCCTGCAGTCCGAACTCCTCAAGCAGCGATTCCACAATGTCCTTCTGCTCATTTTTGGGTAGATTTGACAATTCCAGTACCGCCTTGATGTTGTCTTCAACAGTAAGCTTCCTGAAGACCGAGGCCTCCTGCGCCAGGTAACCGATGCCCATCCTGGCTCTTTTATAGATGGGTTCCGAGGTGATCTCCCTGTTGTCCAGGAAGATCCTCCCTTCATTGGGCGTGATCAGTCCCACAATCATATAGAACGAGGTGGTCTTGCCTGCGCCATTCGGCCCTAGCAGACCCACGATCTCTCCCTGGGATACATCAATGGAAACTTGATTCACCACGGTCCTGGACTTGTACCGCTTGACCAGTTTGTCTGTATGAAGTCTTGATTTTTCCATAAGGTTCGTCTAAATGATAACGCTGAACCATTCAGCATATTATCCCTCCTCTGCTGCTTCCTTCTCTTTGCGCTCTTTGATAAGTCTTCGGCTGATACCGATTCCGACTTCATACAGGATAATCAGCGGAAGTGAAACCATGATCTGGCTGAAGATATCAGGCGGTGTGATCAACGCAGATAATGCAAGGATCAGGACCAGGGAATGACGCCTGTATTTTTTCAGGAACTCTGGGGTGATCAGTCCGATTTTCGTAAGGAAATACGAGAGGATCGGGAGTTCAAACACGATCCCCGAGGCCAGGGTCACCGATGAAACTGTTTGCACATATGACCGGAGCGTGGGGTTGCTGATCACCTCCTCGCTCACCTGGTAGTTCCCAAGGAAATGCACCGAGAGCGGTGCGATGAGGTAATACCCGAACGCCACACCCATCATGAATAGCAGTGAGGTATAGAAGACAGCACCACTGGCCGTCTTTTTCTCCTTGTCGTACATGGCAGGTTGAATGAACCTCCAGAATTCCCAGAAAATATACGGGAAAGAGATGATGAACCCGGTCACCAGGCTTACGATAATGTGCATGGCAAACTGTTCCGCCATCTTCACCGTCTGAAGATTAAATGGTTTGCTGTTGATACACAGTCGCTGAACATTGATCTCCTGGCCAAGCATGCACAATAACCTGTTGGTGGGGAATTCCGGCGTCTTCGGCGCTATAATGATCACATCGAACACAATTCGCTTGAAGATAAATGCAATAATGGCAAAGATCAGTATGGCCACAATGGCCCTGACAAGGTGCCACCTGAGTACCTCCAGGTGCTCCAGGAAAGACATTTCCGCTTTTGTTTCTTTTGCCATCGGTAATACGATCTTCAGAAAGTGCTGCAAAGTAACAAAAAATATCACTGTGAAAAGCCGACTGAATCTATGATTTTTTTAGATTCGCACTGCCTGTGTCAAATCCATGGCAAAAATTGAACTGAGCTTTGTTTTTATTGAAAATTGACCCCAGGACTGAGATTTTAACCATTTCACATTATAAATTAACATGATATCTTTCAGTTGTATCTATATATTTTCTATTTTTAGTTTCAGAAGAGGAGGAAACGAATAAATGCAGGTCACTGACCATCAATTAATTGATTTCCTGAAGCGCTATTTCGGATTCGACAGCTTCAAGGGAAACCAGGAGGTGATCATTAAGAATGTTCTTAATGGGAAGGATACTTTTGTGCTGATGCCAACAGGCGGGGGAAAGTCCTTGTGCTACCAGCTTCCCGCCCTGATGATGGAAGGTACGGCGATCGTGATCTCTCCCCTGATCGCTCTAATGAAAAACCAGGTCGATGCCATGCGCTCCTTCAGTACCAATGAAGGCGTAGCCCACTTCCTGAACTCTTCGCTCACCAAGAGTGCCATCGCTGCTGTTAAGGAAGATGTGATCAATCAGCGCACCAAGCTGCTCTATGTAGCTCCTGAATCACTGACCAAGGAGGACAATGTGGAATTCCTGAAAAAGGTCAATGTCTCTTTTTATGCCATCGACGAAGCACATTGTATCTCCGAATGGGGGCACGACTTCCGTCCCGAATATCGGCGGATCCGTCCGATCATCAATACAATCGGGGTTGCTCCGCTGATTGCGCTCACCGCAACGGCCACTCCAAAGGTGCAGAGCGACATCCAGAAAAATCTTGATATGCTGGAGGCCGATGTGTATAAATCGTCCTTTCGCAGGCACAACCTCTATTACGAGGTGCGGCCGAAAATACATGCCACCAAGGAGATCATTAAATTCATTTCAGGAAACAAGGGAAAGTCAGGAATCATCTATTGCCTCAGCCGGAAGAAGGTGGAGGAGCTGGCGCAAACCCTGGTGGTAAACAACATAAAGGCCCTGCCCTATCATGCAGGCATGGATGCATCCACCAGGTCAAAAAACCAGGACATGTTCCTCATGGAAGAGGTGGATGTCATCGTGGCCACCATCGCATTTGGAATGGGGATCGATAAACCAGATGTCCGGTTTGTGATCCACTATGACATTCCCAAAAGCCTTGAAGGATATTACCAGGAGACCGGAAGAGCCGGCAGGGATGGGGGTGAAGGAAAATGTATCGCCTTCTACCGGTACAAGGATATTCAGAAACTGGAGAAGTTCATGCAGGGAAAACCAGTTGCCGAACAGGAGATCGGTAAACAGCTTCTTCTTGAAACTGTCTCATATGCAGAGTCTTCTGTTTGCAGACCGAAATTATTGCTGAACTATTTCGGGGAGCTGATGGATGGGAGGTGTGACAACTGTGACAATTGTTTACATCCCAAGGAAAAATTTGAAGGCAAAGCGTATATTGTATTGGCATTAAAAACTATATTGGGAGTCCAGGAAAGATTCAAGCCTGACCATATTGCCAACGTTCTTGCAGGGAATGCCACGAGTGCTGTAAAATCATACAAACATCATCATAATGAGTACTTTGGAGCCGGTGAGGAAAAGGACAAAAAGTTCTGGAATGCCGTGCTCAGACAAACACTCATTGCCCGGCTCGTGACAAAGGACATTGAAAATTATGGTTTATTAAAACTGAGCGAGAAAGGAAAAGAGTATCTAAAGAATCCCTATTCGATAATGTTGACACAAGATCATGACTATGACATTGTCTCCAATGAGGATGCTTCTTCAGGAGGAGGCGGAACAGGCGCGGTGGATGAAGAGTTGATTCACATACTCAAGGATCTCCGCAAAAAGATGGCCAAGAAACTGGAATTGCCACCTTTTGTAATATTCCAGGATCCGTCACTGGATGACATGGCCATTCAGTACCCTGTGACAGTAGAGGAACTGCAGAACATCGTAGGTGTTGGTGCAGGTAAAGCACGGAAATTCGGAAAGGAATTTGCCGAGACCATCAAGAATTACGTGGAAGAAAAGGAGATCATTCGTCCGCAGGACATGGTGGTGAAATCGGTGGTCAACAAATCCGGCGTGAAGGTCTTTATCATTCAGAGTATCGACAGGAAGATCCCGCTTCACGATATCGCGCAAGCAAAAAACCTGGAGATGATCGAACTGATCGATGAGATCGAAGCCATTGTCAATTCCGGTACGAAGATAAATATCAACTATTATATCGAGGACATCATGGATGAGGACCGTGTGGAGGATATCTATGAGTATTTCCGGGAGGCAGAAACGGAATCCATCCAGGAAGCACTCAACGAACTCGAAGCAGAAGATTACACAGAAGAAGAGATCCGGCTGGTAAGGATCAAATTCTTCTCTGAACTCGGAAATTGATTTGAAAGACCTCTTGACTACCAGCAAATATAATGAAGGGAGTAGAAATATTTCCTTCATTTTTATTGTCTTGAACCAAAATATATACATATGACAATTCTGGAAATCCGGGACCTGTCCAAATCTTACCGGTCTGTGAAAGCTGTAAAAAAACTTACGCTTTCCATCGAACAGGGACAGGCATACGGACTCCTGGGGCCGAATGGCAGCGGGAAAACCACCACCCTTTCAATTCTCACCGGGATTCTCAGGCAGGATACCGGCGCTTACAGCTGGTTCGGGGATGCCCCGACACCCCGTCAGCGTACCAAGATCGGTTCCCTGATAGAGACACCACATTTTTATCCCTACCTGAATCTGGAAAAGAACCTGAAGATCATATGCAAGATCAAAGAGATGGGTTTTGAAGACATCGACAGGGTGCTCCGTGAGACCAAGCTGGATGACCGGCGGAAATCCAGGTTCAAGACGCTCTCCCTCGGAATGAAACAGCGACTCGGTATAGCTGCCGCCCTGCTCGGCGATCCTGATGTGCTCGTGCTGGACGAGCCTACAAACGGACTCGATCCGGAAGGGATCGCAGAGGTAAGGGAGACCATCCTGCTGCAGGTGGAAAAGGGTATAACCCTGATCCTGGCGTCCCATATTCTCTCCGAAGTGGAAAAGATCTGCTCCCACGTCGCCATATTAAAAAAGGGAGATCTGCTTGCCTCAGGCTCTGTAAAAGATATCCTCACCGAAGAGGAGGTGGTTGAGTTTTCCTGTTCCGAAAACCCGAAATTGAGAAAATTACTGGAGCCCAGCGAGATCGTCTCTGAACTGCGGGAAGAGAACGGGCTCCTGGTGGCAGCCCTGAAACCGGGAAAGTCCATAGAAGACCTCAACAGGTTTGCATTCGACAAGGGCTTTGTGATCAGTCACCTGGCCAGCCGTAAAAAAAGCCTGGAAGCACAGTTTCTTGAACTCGTAAAAGATCAGACTCCATGAAGAAATTAATACGCATCGAACAGATCAAGATCCTGAATTACATTCCCTTCCAGATCCTGTTGGGGCTTTATGTAGTTGCCATTGTGCTCGGACTGGTGATCTATCCGCTCATCGACAGGCAGATCCCTGTCATTTCCCTGAGTGATGTGTTCCGGTTCCCCGATGTATGGGCATTCATGACCTGGATCACCGAACCATACAATATCCTGCTTTCACTGATCGTGATCATGATCACCACAAATGAGTTTTCCAACCACACCTTTAAGACTCAGGTGATATTCGGACTCGGAAGGCGGGAGCTGATCTCACAAAAGATCGTGCTGATCTTCCTGCTGGCACTCCTGGCCACTGCACTCATTGGTCTTACGACCATCTTGCTGGGACTGACCCACAGCTATAAGATCACCCTGAAGATCGCGCTGGAGAATGCATGGATGCTGTTTCCATATTTCATCTCCTCTTTCACCCTGATGATCATCGGAATGTTATTTGCCCTGCTCATCAAGAACACGGCTTTGTCCATTCTTGCATTTCTTGGCTTCCGTACGTTTATTTCACCAATATTATTCATGATATTCACCAAAAAGGAATGGGAATTCAGGTGGTTCCTGCCATTTCGTGCCAATACCAAGCTGACCCCCCTTCCCGACCTGATCGAGATTTTTCAGAGAAAACTGGATTCGCCGGAACCGGTGAATGCATCTTCATTCGAGATCATCCCCAAAGGGCTGCCCCTCTGGGGAAATATCCTGGTGGTTGCAGGATACCTGGTCATCCTGGTGTTTCTCTCCTACCGCATAATGGACCGCAAGCGACTGACCTGACAGGTCACTGGCTCCTGCTGTCCAGGGCATCCCGCATTCCGTTTCCCACAAGGGTAAAGGCAAGGACCATCAACATGATCGCGATCCCGGGGATAAAGGCCAGGTAACCTTTGCTGACTATGATATAACCGTAATGATCCTTGATCATGCCTCCCCAGGTTGGAACGGGAGGCTGGACCCCGATCCCCAGGAAACTCAGCCCCGCTTCAAGCAAAATGGCAGTGGCAAAATTGGCTGCCGAGATGATCACCACCGGCGAGATCACATTAGGAATGATGTGCCTGAACAGGATCCTGCCTGGCTTCATACCAATGACCCGTGCAGCTTCAACATACTCTTTTTCACGCACCGAAAGTACCTGTCCGCGCACTACACGGGCCACCTCCACCCACATGGTCAGCCCCACAGCCACGAACACCTGCCAGTATCCCTTGCCGAGAACAAGCGTGATCGCAATGACCATCAGGAGAGTGGGGACCGACCAGACCACATTCACAAACCACATGATCACTTTGTCTGCCCAACCCCTGAAATAGCCAGCAATACCGCCCAGCAGTATTCCCAGCACCAGTGAGATCAGCACAGCGATGAAACCCACAGCCAGGCTCACCCGCGTACCCAGGATCATCCGGCTGAACATGTCCCTCCCGAACCGGTCGGTTCCCAACAGGAAGGTACGCCTCACCAGGTGCTCCTCCTCGAGCAGCTCCTGAACTTCACCAAGCGTACCGCTGATCGATTCGCCGGTGACGGCCGATCGGGCGGTGAATTTTCCGCTGTCGACTGAATAACTACCTGGTGCAAGCGCATAGCAGACATTGGCGACACGGTATTCTGAATAGAACCGGTCTTCCTTATACTTCGAGTATTCCAGGACGATCACCCGGTCGTCCTCAAACCGCATCTCCTGGATGGGCACCCAGGTATAACGAGGTACTTTACCGGTGAATACCCTTCTAAGGATGCCCCGTTCCGCAGCAGGACTGTTCATTCGCACCTTCAGGAAATCACAACTGAATCCGGGCTTTTCAAGTGCGATCTCCAGGATCTGCGAATTGGCATGGGTGGTCTTGTCGGGTGCCAGCATGTAACCGCCGACAGACACCAGCACTGAAAACAGGATGATGACGAGGCCGGCCACAGAGACCGGGTTCTTCCTGAACCTTTTCCAGGCAAGCCGTGATGGTGATATTCCCTTTGTATTCAATAAAAATGATTTCTTTTTCGATCAATCTGTTGCTGCACTGTATTTCCTCCCTTTCCACCTGAACCTGCCTGCCATGGCGAGCAGTCCGGCCACAACGATGTAAAAGTAATAAAATAAAGAGGCCGGCAGAAACCAACACAGTATCCGGTTGCGTTGATACAGTGTGGTAAACCTGTACAGGAGATAGAGGTCGGACCCAGCTTTCAGCACCCACAGTGGCATGAACAAAGCAAGCCAGTTGGGCCTTACAAGACCTGCAACAAGAAGGCCCGTGAGGACAGCATTGGCCAACCATACAAGCACCGCCACGAGTACAAGTTCGCTGTCAGCGGAATAACGTGTCTTGGAGGCCCACCTTGTCCGCTGCCTTAAAAACTCTTTCATGCTTCCTGTAGCTGGTGTCTCCACCACCGCCTGATCAATGGCCAGGTAGGCCACACTTTTATCATGGTTGACAGCCGACTGGAGCATAAATACATCATCACCGGAAGTTGAAGGTATGGTGAGCAATTCCTCCTCAACGGTAAGGTAAAAGGGACGGCTGTACGACAGGTTGGCGCCGTTACACATGATTGGTTTTCCGGTGAAGAAGGAAGCCATCCCGGCTGCAGCCAGACTCATAAATTCGAGTGATTCAATATTTTTCCAGCCTCCGCTGACCGCTGATTGAAGGACAGGACCGGTGATCAATACCACATCACCTTCAGCGGCCCTGGCAGCATGTTCCCTGAGAAGTCCCGGCGGCAATATAGCGTCGGCATCAACCTGGAGGATCCAATCCCGGTCTGAATAATGAACACCAGCTGAGATCGCCTGCTTTTTGCCTTCCTTGTCACCGGACAACTGCAGGAAATGGTAATTTGAGTTCCCATTAGCAGCATCCCTCAGAATCTTGTCCGATCCGTCTTCAGAATGATCATCGATGAAGATCACATCATACAGCCGATCAGGATAATCCAAATTCGATATTTCCCGGACCAACCGCTCCAGCTGTGCATGTTCATTTCTTACCGGCACAAGGAGGGAGATGGACATGCGTGCAATGTCAGCAGGCAATCTTGTAACAGCTACAGAACGGGGTAAAGCAGACGCGTAAACAATGATCCTGATGCAGTAGGCGATGACGGCAAGCAGACAAAAACTGATCAGGAAGATCAATGACATTATCCGAGATATTTGTCAAGGAGTTGGAAAAGTTCCGGGAAGGAAATAGGCTTTGAGAGAAAATCTGTGCAACCTGCCTCAATACACGCCTGCTTGTCATCATCAAAAACATTTGCCGTGGCAGCAATAATTGGGATCTCAGTATTGCTCTCCCTGATCTTCCTGGTCACATCCAGCCCGCTGAGTCCGGGCAGCTGGATGTCCATGAGGATCATAGAAATATTAGGCGTTTCATTGAAGATCTCAATGGCTTTCACTCCGTCGGATGCATGCAGAATGGATAGATTTGCACGTCTAAAATGGGCCTCAAGAAGCTTGTATGACATGAAATTGTCTTCAACAACCAGGATGATTTGTCCTTCGAATTCACTCATAATAATCACAATGTTTAACCCAGGAGAATCCCAACCAGCGTGGCAGACAAGAGTGCAGCGAGGGTTCCTGCAAGCAGGGCACGCATTCCCAGTCTGGACAGTTGCACCCGTTTCCCAGGCGCCAGTGCTCCGATGCCGCCGATTTGTATCCCGATTGAGGCAAAGTTAGCAAATCCGCAGAGCATATACACCGACATAATGATAGATTTTGGATCGGAAAACAGTCCGCTTGCTTTCATATCAGACAAACTGATGTAAGCCACGAATTCCGTCATAATCAGCTTTTTTCCCAGCAGTGAGCCGGTCAGCGTGATGTCATCAGCCGGAACGCCGATCAGCCACATCACGGGAGAGAGGCCATATCCCAGCAGGAACTCGAGGCTGAATTCATTGTACCTGTCGTTTGTGATCCTCGCAACCATCTCATTCAGAGAGGTCCAGTCCCCGAGCTTCACAAATACAAAATTGATCAGGGCAATAAATGCAATGAAAACAAGCAACATCGCTGCGACGTTTACAGCCAGCCTGATTCCTTCTGCGGTTCCATTCGATATGGCATCCAGGATGTTCTTGCCAATGTTTTCCTGCGATACATTGATCGTCTTATCAACCTTCCCGGTATTGGGAACAAGGATCTTGGAGATGACGACCACCCCCGGGGCTGCCATGACCGATGCAGCAAGCAGGTGCTTGGCAAATATTAGTTCCTGTTCGGGATCTCCGCCACCCAGGAAGCCGATGTATGCAGCCAACACTCCTCCTGCCAGGGTGGCCATTCCGCCCGACATGACCAGCATCATCTCCGACTCATTGAGCTTTTCCAGGTAGGCCTTGATCATCAGTGGTGACTCGGTCTGCCCCAGGAAAATATTCCCCGCGACCGACAGGCTTTCAGCTCCCGACAACCCCATGGCACGTGACATCAGGTAACCCAGTCCGCGAACGATCACCTGGATCACGCCCAGGTAGAAAAGCACACTCGTAATCGCAGAGAAGAATATGATGGTGGGAAGAATATTTACTGCGAAAGTCTGCAGGGGTTTCGCAATCTCATTGCTGGATCCGCTGCCGAAAAGAAATTTCGTTCCTTCGCCGGTAAAATCCAGTATCTTGACAAAGATCTTTCCGACAAACTCGAACACAACCTGGATAACAGGCACATACAGGATCCCTATTGCCAGCAACAACTGAATGGCCAGTCCGATCCCAACGGTACTCCAGGCAATGGCTTTTCTGTCTTTGCTGAAGGCCCATGCAATAGCGATCAGAACCAACATTCCCAGGATACCGCGAAGGATCTTTTCAATGCTGAAAGTAAAACCGATCTTCTCAGGTATAATATTGGAAAGCTCAGGTTCATTTGCCACCTCCCTTAAAACATCAAGCTCGCTGGCAGACACACCACTCACTGCAATGGTATCAGCGACCGAATCCTGCTGTTGTGCTAAAGATGCATAGGGTGCAAAGATGGTTCCGATATACAGGATCAGGAGTGGCAGTATTCTTTTCATAACAACTTATTCATTCTGACGACGCCTGATCTCATCGCGAATTTCCGACGCCCTTTCATAGTCTTCATTGGCAACAGCCTTTTCCAGCATGCTCTTCAATTCATCCGTGGTTTGCTCAGTTAGTTTTGATCTCTTTCCCTTCCTCTTGCTGGTGACCGGTGGTTCCTTCTTTTCAGACGGACCGGGTCCAGCAGCTGCTTCACCTGCGCCCTGGGCCTGATCAAAATCAAGTACAATACCTGCCTTGTCGACAATTTCGCTGGTCGTATAGATCGGGCACTTGAACCGCAGTGCCAGTGCGATCGCATCAGAGGTACGTGCATCAAGCGATATCTGACGATCCCCGTTATCGAACATTACGTTGGCAAAAAACACTCCCTCTTCCAGCTTGTGTATGTTCACCTCCAGCAGCCGGATACCAAAAGTATCTGAGAACTTCTTGAAAAGATCATGGGTAAGCGGACGTGGAGGGTTGAGCCCTTCCAGCTCAATGGCAATGGCCTGGGCCTCAAATCCGCCGACGATGATCGGGATTCTCCTTGTTCCCTCCTCTTCTGAAAGGACAAGGGCATAAGCCCCTGACTGTGTCTGGCTGTAGGAGATCCCAAGTACATTTAATTTTACTTTACCCATGTGGCTGATTCAAAGGTTATGTCAGTTTCGGCTCCAATACGAATTATAATTGCCAGCTGCCGAATTTCAATTCACAGCAGCCATATTAAACATGCACGCCTCAGCAAAATTAAAATTTTTAAAAAGGAATCATAGGAATATGTTTCATAAAATATGGAATATCAACACCCGGCTATCGCTATCGGGTTGGCTTCGAGTTGAAGACAAATAAATTTTAACGATTTCTTTGTCATATCTTACAAACTTTTCTATCTTTGCAAACCGAATTTGAAAACACTGAAAATAAACAGATAATGTACGCAATCGTCGATATCGCCGGACAGCAATTCAAAGTTGAGAAAGAACAAAAATTGTTCGTCCACAGGCTGGAAGGTGAGGCCGGGTCAAAAGTTTCGTTTGACAAAGTGATGCTAATTGAAACCGATGGGAAGATCACAGTGGGCAATCCAGTGATCAAGGATGCTGCTGTATCAGCCAAGGTGATAGAGCATGTGAAGGGAGACAAAGTGCTCGTTTTCAAGAAAAAGAGAAGAAAAGGGTATCAAAAGCTCAACGGACACAGGCAGTATATGACAAAGATTGAGATTACCTCGATCGATGAAAAAGCTGCAAAAAAACCTGCCGCCAAAGCTGCTGAGACGAAAAAGGCATCTACTTCAAAAACTGCTGCTGCGAAGAAAGAGGAAGCCCCAAAAGCCGCTGAGAAGAAGGCTGCAACCAAATCCACAGCAACCAAATCAGCATCAGCTGCTAAAAGCGGGGAGAAAAAAGCCACTGCAACAAAATCTGCAGCTGCAAAGAAACCGGCAGCAAAGAAACCGGCAGCAAAAACATCCGGTGAATCCAAATCAACTGCTTCAAAATCCGCAGCGGCGAAGAAACCAGCTGCAAAAAAGCCCACTGCGAAAAAGAGTGGTGACGACAAGAAATCTGCTGACAAATAGAAAATAACTTAAAAAGATAGATGATATGGCACACAAGAAAGGGGCCGGTAGTTCAAGAAACGGACGCGAATCAGAAAGCAAAAGACTTGGAATCAAGATCTTTGGCGGTCAGGAAGTGGTAGCTGGCAACATCATCGTTCGCCAGAGAGGCACCAGGCATAACCCCGGACTCAATGTGGGAATGGGCAAGGACCATACTTTGTATGCACTGGTTGACGGAAAAGTAAAGTTCCGGAAAAAAGCCGATAACAAATCCTACGTCTCCGTCGAACCACTGGAAAACTAGGGAGATTTAAAGAAAAAACTATTAGAGAATCACCTGTAATCAGCTACCTTTATAGCAGATTACAGGTTTTTTTATTCTATTAACTATGCTCACGTTACCATTTATCAGGGAGAACCGGGAACAGGTGATCCAACAGCTCAAAATCAGGAATTTTGATGCATCCCGACTTATTGACGAGATAATCGCTGCCGATGAGGAAAGACGCCGGAATCAATCTGAAACCAATGATCTGCAGGCAGAAATGAACACTGTCAGCAAAGAGATCGGACAACTTTTCAAAAACGGCGAAGCTGAAAAGGCCACCGAGGCCAAAGCGCGGACGGCAGAATTGAAGTCACAGATCAAACAGCTGTCAACAGAAATGCAGGAGGCCGCAGACCGCATGCATGCGCTCCTGGTTCAGATTCCCAATGTTCCGCATGAACTGGTGCCTGCCGGCAAGACCGAAGCCGACAATCAGCTTATCAGGGAGAGTGGAGAAAAACCCGACCTGAATCAGGATGCACTTCCCCACTGGGAACTGGCGAAGAAATATGACATCATCGATTTCGATCTGGGTGTCAAACTCACAGGAGCCGGATTCCCCGTATACAAAGGCGCCGGGGCAAAATTACAACGCGCCCTGATATCATGGTTCCTCGACAGGAATACGGATGCGGGATATAACGAAGTACTTCCACCCCTGATGGTGAATGCAGATTCGGGGTTTGGAACCGGACAGCTTCCCGATAAAGAGGGACAGATGTATCATGTGCAATCCGACGACTTCTACCTGATCCCCACCGCCGAGGTCCCGGTCACCAATATCTACCGGGATGTGATCCTGGAAGAGACACAGCTCCCCATCAAGAATACCGCTTATACACCATGCTTCAGGAGAGAGGCCGGATCGTATGGAAAGGATGTGCGCGGACTGAACCGGGTGCACCAGTTCGACAAGGTGGAGATCGTGCAGATCCAGCAGCCGGAGAATAGTTTCGAAGCGCTGGATGAAATGGTTACACACGTGGAATCCCTGGTAAAGGACCTGCAGTTGCCCTACCGCATCCTCAGGCTTTGCGGAGGAGACCTGGGTTTCACCTCCACACTTACTTACGATTTCGAAGTTTACGCTGCCGCCCAGGAGAAATGGCTGGAGGTTAGCTCTGTATCCAACTTTCTCTCCTACCAGGCCAACAGGCTGAAACTCAGGTATAAAAAAACCGGGGAGAAAAAACCACTCCTGGCACACACTCTGAACGGAAGCGCCCTGGCGCTTCCCCGTATCGTGGCGGCTTTGCTGGAAAATAACCAGACTGAAAATGGGATTGCGGTGCCCGATGTGCTGCGGCCCTATATGAATACCGAATTTATCAGCTAACCGGAAATGCGGTCCTTATGACCAATCAGCAGAAAGCTTTCCTGTATGCAATCCTGGCTGTTCTCTTTTGGTCAACAGTCCCCACGGCATTTAAGCTCGGCCTCAGGTACCAGGACAACTTCCAGATGGTGACAGGTGCTGCACTGGTGTCTACACTCGTCCTTGGCGGCACCGTGATCCTGCAAGGCAAACTCCGCCTGTTCAGAAAACTCACACGGACAGACTTGCTGCGTGCGGCTTTGCTGGGCCTGTTAAATCCCGCCTTTTACTACATCGTACTCTTCAAGGCATATGACCTGCTACCAGGGCAGGTGGCGCAACCCTTAAACATGACATGGCCGATCGTGCTGGTGCTGATCTCCATCCCGATGCTCAGGCAAAAGATCGGATGGCTAAGCGTCGTTTCGATGGTGATCAGCTTTGCCGGGGTAATCGTTCTTTCCCTGCAGGGCGGTACATTGTTTACCAATCAGGCCAGTATCATCGGTGTGCTCCTGGCCCTCTTCACTGCATTCCTGTGGGCATTCTACTGGATCTTTAACATGAAAAACAGGCTGGATGATGTATTCGGACTGTTTCTGATATTCCTTTTCTCTTCGGCATACCTGCTGGTCGGCGCCATCTTCAGGGAACCTGGTCTGCCCTCCGGGAAGGAAGCATGGAGTGCATCGATCTACATCGGAATCTTTGAAATGGGCTTCACATTCGTACTCTGGCTGAAAGCACTGCAGCTGTCGGCCACCACCGCAAGGGTTTCCAACCTTGTCTTCATCGCTCCTTTTCTGAATCTCCTGTTTGTAAATATATTCCTTGGAGAAACCATATATATTTCCACTATCTTTGGAATTATCCTTGTTGTTTCAGGGATCATCATACAGAATAAGGCGCAAAAAGGAAATGTCAAAACCTGACAGGATCATCCTGGGGATCGACCCCGGAACAAATATCATGGGATTCGGAGTGCTGGATGCCTCCGCGAAGAACCCCGGGTATATCGATATGGGTATGCTGGACATCAGGAAGGAAGGGGACCATTACCAAAAACTAAATGCAATCTTCCGGACCACGGTGAAACTGATCAACAACTACAATCCCGTGGAACTTGCCATCGAAGCTCCATTCTATGGCAAGAATGTGCAATCCATGCTGAAGCTTGGTCGCGCCCAGGGGGTCGCCATTGCTGCTGCCCTTTCCCTGGACATCCCGGTATTTGAATATGCACCAAGGAAGATCAAAATGGCCATTACCGGCGTGGGTCAGGCATCCAAGGAACAGGTTTCGGCCATGCTGGGAAAAATGTTCCACATCAGGGAGATGCCATCAAATTTTGATGCTTCGGACGGACTTGCAGTAGCCGTTTGCCATTTCTATGAAAATGCATCCCCCATTAAAAAAGCCTCCTCAAAAGGTTGGGGAGACTTCATCCGAAAAAATCCGGGAAGGGTAAAAGAATAACAAAATTTAAAGTGCAGCCCTGATCTTTTCCGCAATCTCTTTGAACTCGGAATCCGAAAGTTCAAGCTTGGGCTTGCTGAATTCTATATCATGCAGATCATTGATCGGGCACAGGTGGATATGCGCATGCGGAACCTCAAGGCCCAGCACAGCCACACCCACGCGTTTACAGTCCATTGTACTGTCGATGGCCAGCGCCACCTTCTTTGCAAACTTCATCATATCTCCCAGGAGGTCTTCCTCCAGGTCGAACAGGTAATCTGTCTCCTCCTTTGGCACCACGAGGGTATGTCCTTTGGCAAGCGGATGAATGTCCAGGAAAGCAAAAAACCTTTCATCTTCTGCGATCTTGAAACTTGGTATCTCACCCTGGATGATCTTTGTAAATATAGTAGCCATGACAACCTTTTTTACATGGATATCTCCATCACTTCAAAAGACAACTGACCGGAAGGCACACTGATCTCTGCCTTTTCACCCACCTTCTTCCCGAGCAGCCCTTTGGCGATCGGCGTGGTAACGGCGATCTTGCCGGATTTGATGTCAGCCTCACTTTCTGATACAATTGTGTATTGAACAACCTTATCGGTCTTGAGATTCTTGATCTTTACCGTATTCATAATCTGAACAGTACTGGTATCTATCCTCGACTCATCAATGATCCTTGCATTGGCCACCATCTCCTCCAGCTTGGCGATTTTCATTTCAAGCATTCCCTGTGCCTCCTTGGCTGCATCATATTCGGCATTTTCCGAAAGATCACCTTTGTCCCTTGCTTCTGCGATCTGCTCTGATATTGCGGGTCGCTCAACCCTGGTCAGCTGATCCAGTTCCTTTTTCAGGTTCGCCAGTCCTTCCTCGGTCATGTATGACACATTTGACATAGCTTTTCCTCCTTTTCGATTTTCGTTAAAATAAAAAAGAATCCCGCTTCTAACGGAACTCTTTAACGCTGCAAAGATAAATAAACTTAGTATTCTATCCTATTAATTATGGTTGAATATACAACTGCAGTACCCAGGTCAAAATCACTAACTATCTCAAAATAATCAGGATATGAGTTGTCTTCCATCTCAATGACCTCGAGGGATTCTGATCCATCAGTGGCCCTGACAGCTTCTTGCTCAATCAGGTCCAGATTTTTTTCCTTCTCCGGATTATACACCCCTTCAAAGTCGGAATATGCAAATTCTGCTTGATCATCCTCCTCCCGGAACGCTTCGGTGCTCTCATCATTCCAGGAATAATCAGCTGCAGCCTCTTCCTCATTCTCGTCCTCAGAAAAACCGAGCTCATCCGTAACTGAACGGACAGACTCTTTTGTTTCATCTACAAAACCTCCGATCTGCTCTTCCAGCTTGTCAAAAAAACTACCTGAGCTTCCGGAATTTCCCTTGGCGGGCTTCTTTTTATTCCCCATTGCTCCCGCTACGATCGCCACGATCGTAATGATGATATATATGAGTGTGCCAATATCAAAATCCATCTTTCACAGGGGATTTAAGCAATAATTAGATCAAATCTTCAGTTAAAAATACAAAAAATAATCAACTTCCAACAGGGTTCAACTATCTTTGCACCATGAAGCACTTAAAAGCGATCTCCAGGGTCTGGATCTGGATCATTCCACTGGTGCTGTTGTCTACGAAATGCAGCTCAGACAATTATTACATTCCCTATGTGGAGGTCGACCTGCACTTGAACATCATCGGGGAGCTGGGCAACCCTGCGCCTACTACCGATATGACCTTTAACGGGGGCTATAACGGACTGATCATCCACCGGGAAGATTTTGGCCTGTTCCATGTGTACGACAGGACCTGCACATTGTACCCCGAACATGATGCTGCCGTAGTTCCGGATGATTCGCTTTCAGGTGTCTATACATGCCCCGATTGCAAATCGAGATACCTTCTTCTCCTTGACGCAGAACCCATCGATGGACCCGCTACCTTTCCATTGCATGAATACTATTCCGTAGTGGAGGGCGACCTCCTTCATGTCTACAACTAGC
>CAKZNC010000001.1 GCA_937129385.1 uncultured Bacteroidota bacterium | reverse complement strand
ATGATTAAAGGAGACAGGTAAGATTGATCCCTGTTTAAATTGGCTGTTTCCTTGAATACTTATTCCGTGTGAGGTTTGTTGAATAAAATGATCTATCTTTAGGAACATTAATACTTTAAACTTTTAGAAATGGAACACGGTACAGTAAAGTTCTTCAATAACGCAAAGGGATTTGGATTCATAACTCCTGATGACAATGGTAAAGATGTATTTGTCCATAAGAACGATTTAATTGACAGGATCAAAGATGGCGATAAAGTCGTCTATGATGTAGAGGAAAGTGAAAAAGGATTGAACGCCGTAAAAGTACAATTAGATAGCTAGGCTAAACATATTATCTGCTTATTCCTCTCTGTCCTTTACATACCTGATTGAAAATCCAGGCTTTTTTTTAGTGCTCCCTTTTCTGGAAATAATCGGTACAACCCAGTAAAGCCCGGTAGTAAGCATAATTGTCCTCCTTCTCCTTATTGGTCCAGTATCCGGCTGCATTTCCCAGGTTCATACCTTCAGTTGAGCCTGAAGGAAGTGCGTAAATTCAGATGTTTTATTCCTAATTACAAATCTTCAATTTTATTTCACATTACTTGTCCCCCGGGGTTTTTAAAGGGTATCTCTGAGTAATATTGTTGGAATTGAAAGTTAATTCAGCAATGGATCAATTGGTAAAAAAGTTCGAATAGAATGGAAGCTTAAACTAAATCGAATGCTGGTCTGCAATCTAATTTACATGTTATTAATCAAATTTCATGTATGGATTGTGATCCAGGTGAGACTTACTTTACAACCGATCCGGGATTTAGGGAGGAGTATACAGGCAAGGCAAATTGTAGACGAAAGTGCCCAAATCGTAGATATTGAGCTACATCTGTTTTAATTTTCAATGTTTTCCCAATTTATTAACCTGATGAATATCTGCCATTTATAAAACAATTCTTCATTCTGGCATGGTTGTGGACCATTAAAACAGGAAATTAAGAAGTATCATGTTGATTTGTTGACGAATCTATATGGATGTCGATCGTTCGTACGTTGGGTTTTAAAATTAAAATCAATATAATTATTAATTAAAAATAAGTAATCATGTTAAGATGGGTAATCATATTTTTGGTCCTGGCGTTAATTGCCGCAGTATTTGGATTCACAGGTATTGCAGCTGGTGCGGCATCAATTGCTAAAATATTGTTCTTTGTTTTTCTTGTTCTGTTTCTGATCAGCCTTGTAGTGCGAGGCACCAGGGGAAGGTAATGATCTTGCTGTTTTGATATTATACAGTCTTTAGAATAAATCTGGTAAACGTCCATTTTTAAATAATAACGCAGATTTTAAAACTTGTTTGGAGGCAGATCGAAATGAATCAATAATATCAAAACTATCCAGCTCCATAGGAGTGAAGCGTTTTAAGGAAACAATAATTTCACACATGAGAAGACACTCAGAGAATAAATAAATAAACTACAATAGATAAAACATGGAATCAAAATTTATACGCTCAATAAATCAATTGGAAACAGGATTCAGAAAATATTCCCTTAAACTCTTAATACCATTTCTTGCTTCAATTCTATTAACCGGGTGCGGTGTAGTTGAAGGTATTTTCGAAACGGGTTTATGGTTTGGAATTATCATAACAGTCGCCATTATTGTTTTACTTATTTGGGGAATCGTCAAGATTATTCAAAAAATGAAATAACTATTCTTGAAATTTCTGATAATTGAACAAAGCTGGTCTTGATGCAATTCCAGCAACCTATTTACTCACCCACTAATGCAATTGTTTTCTCCAGACTACTGTAATTTTTGGGTGGGAAAATAGTTGAATTGCAGACCGTATGGAGATACCATCAGCCTGCAAAGGAGGCTGCTTAGGTTTCTGCGAGAATGGATGCTCCCTTTTTTTTATGTTATTCGCTTTTGCAATGGTCATTAAATCTGCCCTGGAAATATCCTTTTGTTTCCCATTAATACTTAGTGTTTGCCGACTTACCCAAATATTTGAAGGATCAAATGCATAACACACATCATATGCAGGGGCTAATTCCCAATTTCCACCTTGCTTCAAACGAAATAAAATATTTTTTGTATGGTCATCATAATTAGTGGCGATTACAATTAACACCATTCTTCTGAACACCTGTTCCGCAGTGCATGCGTAGTCTGCGCATGGTTTGGAAAATCTGCTCATAACTGTAACTTAACCTGTCATTATAGTCAAGATGTTGTATGCCACACAAAGTCTGGGTATGGTGTTTGATCATTTGCCCCTCCCTGTCAAACCGCCTGGTCATAAAATGAGCACGGCCATTTTCTTCAAAAAGTTCAGATTCGATTCACTGCAAACGCTGTCTTTTCGAGTGTAAAATCCGAAGTGACTGAGCACCTCTCCCCGGATTATCCAATTCTTACCATTTAATATCAGTCAAAAGCTTTAAATTCAGATTATCTTGTAACTTTAACGAGGAACTTAAAAGAATACTGTTATGAAAAAGAAAGGGATCATTATGTCCGTCCTGGTTGTCTTCTTGCTTTCAGGATGTGCTGAACTTATGAAAATGGTGGACACACTTCCTGTTGAATCCCCCCTGACGGAAGCGGAAGTGGCAGAAGGATTAAAAGATGCCCTGATCACAGGAGCCAGGAATTCCTCTTCCATACTTTCCGAAGTGAACGGATATTACGGCGATGCGGCGGTAAAGATTCTGCTGCCCCCTGAAGCATCCGTAATCATTGAAAACCTATCGAAGATACCGGGAGGAGAAAAACTGGTCGAAGATGTGGTGCTCAGGATCAACCGCTCAGCTGAGGAGGCAGCGAAAGAGGCAGCCCCGATATTTATTGCAAGCATAAAGCAAATGACCATCCGCGATGCGTTTTCAATCCTGAAAGGGGCCGATAACGAGGCCACCCTCTACCTTGCCAGGACTACGCGCATCGATCTGTATAACCTGTACAAACCGAAGATCCAGGTATCGACGGAAAAGGCCCTGATCGCCGGTGTCTCCACTAAAGATTCATGGGAAACCCTTACCGGCAAGTGGAACACCCTGGCCAACTCAGTCGCAGGGAGGATCGCCGGCTTCCAGCCCGTCAATGTTGATCTCGACGACTATCTCACAAACAGGGCGCTGGATGGCCTGTTTCTGAAGGTGGCGATCGAGGAGAAAAAGATCAGGACAAATGTCTCCGCACGGGTCACCCCGTTACTGAAAAAAGTGTTCGGAAGCCTGGATGAATAAGTGATTTTACAACCTGGAAGCATGTATAGGGTAGCAATAAAAAGCAGGTAAACAGTTTTCTTCATTTTGGGGTGGTATGTGCCGTTTCATATCTTTTTTCCATAGGTACAACAGGGAGTTAGAATGCGATTATGCATCCTGACTAAAAGTAAATTTTATTCACAAGTTATGAAGTAAACAGATGATTTTGAAACTTCCAGGGTATCAACTTAAGATCCGGAGTAAAAAAAGTGATCTTCCATTCCATCATGAATAGAAGATCACCTTTCAAACTATACTATCTCCCCTACTTCACGAAATGCTTCACCACACTTCCGTCCCGTCCTTCCAGGAGGAGCAGGTAGCTGCCGCTTTGCAGAGCGGAAGTTTCAATGTGCAGTTCGCTTCCGATGAATTCCCCGTTCCGGAGCACAGTACCGGTGAGGGTAACAATCGTGTATGACTCAAAGATACCCGCAGTGACTTCAAGGTTGAGCCGGTCCCCTACCGGGTTCGGGTAGAGCCGGATCGCATCCGTGATCGCCGCAGGAATTCCATCTTTCAATTCAACCGTTACCTCGAAGCTCATCTCCGTGGTGTTGAGTCCGGCCGGACCGTCGTCTGTCACAGTTACCGTGATCGTGGCTGATCCCACTGCCGCAGGTGTAAATGTCAGCGAAGTCTCTCCAAGTGAAGTCACCAGTGGGCCTGTAACACCCTCATCTGATGATGATGCTTCCAGGGCGGTGAGTACATCACTGTCATCTCCCGGTCCTACACCTGAGAATACCATGGTCACCTCATCTCCCACCTCGAATGTGACATCAACCACCTGGTCGATGGTGGGTGGAAAATGGTCTGCCACGTTGACAACAAACTCTGTCGTAGTGGTATTCTTGCCATCCGGTCCGTCGTCGGTCACCGTAACCTCAATGGTGGCCGTTCCGGCTGCATCCGGGGTAAAGGAGACGGAGCCTGTTGCATCCGGACTGGTATAGTTCACGGCGAGGTTGCCCACGACACCTGCAGGATCCGAACTCTTGATCCCTGCATCCACGCTGATCGTTTGTCCGCCGTCACCTCCGTCATTGATCCCTGTAAGGTCGATCGTCTTCGTACCCGACCCGGTCATATAATTGAACGGTCCTGCGATTGCGTCCACCTGTGGAACATGGTAGTCGAGCACCTCGATGGTGAACTGTGTTGTCGTGGTAATCCCATTTGCGGTCACACTGATGGTCACATCCGTTGATCCCGCATTTGCAGGTGTATAGGTGAATGTACCTGTCGCATCCGGTGAGACATAGGTGATCTCCGCACCACTGATGATGGTGTTGTCGCTCAGTGAGAAGGTCACATCGATCGGGTTTTCATTTACCTCGTTCCCGTCGGTAATGCCGGTAAGGTTTACCACCTGCTCCGCATCATCAATCATCAGCATGGCATCTGCCACCGGGTCAATTCCCGGGACCGAGTAGCTTCCTGAAACAAGTGTAACGATGGACCTTGCCCCGATCAGGAGCTTCTCTTCTTTCACGTAGTCGGTATCCCTGAATGCATCCACATTCTCTGAGCACCTGTACAGTTCGAATGTGCCGGGCAGATTCTCCTGCTCGAGGGTGATGGTCAGCGGACTGTTGGCCTTGTTCAGCAATACCATCACGAGATTGTTCCCGTGTTCGGCATCGTTCTTCCACGTGGTGATCAGGATGTCATTGTTCCCAGATGCGCTTGTCACCCGTCGTGCACCCGGCTTGATGTGCTTAAACATGCTCTGGGCCCAGTATTTCTGGGTAGGCTGACCCTGGTCGATACAGTGTCCGTCCCATGCCCACTCGGTCCATAGTCCGACGTTCCCCGACTCAAACGAAGTGACGATATTGGCCACGTTTACAAATGCATCGTTCCAGTTGGCAAATGTAGGCTCGGTCTCCGTCATCCAGAGCTCACGCGTCTTGCCATCAGCATTGATGGCATCGAAAGTGGCTTTCCATCCGGCCGATCCCGGGTTTTCGCCAGGCGCGATGCCATCGCTGGCATACCCGTGAACCGCAAATATATCACTGTACTTCTTCGCCTCGGGATTGTCATTCAGGGCATTCAGGTACGCCTGGTTGGAGTAGATGGGGCCGTCCTGCATCCTTGCTCCTACCTGCTCGGCAATATAGAGCCTTGTTTCGATCCCTTCATCTTCAAAGCGTTTTCCCACCTTGGCCACCATCTCGGCAAAACGTACCGGGCTCAGGATGGCCGACGCATAGGGTTCACAGAATGCAGGTTCGTTCTGGATCCCGATGGCCGCCAGGTCCACATCCGCCTCCTGCTTGAACAGCCTGACGGTGGCGACGATGTGTTCAGCATACTCATCATACATCTCGGGCATCACCTTGTTGTCGGTCTGCTCCCATGTCAGCGCATTGGGTTGCTGGTAGTTGGTGCTGAGGTTCTCCTTCATCCATGCGGGCGGTGACCAGTAGGTGAAGAGGAAGGTCTCCACGCCGTTCCTTTTCAATGCCTTCACATAATCCCAGTTAAAGGCATCCTTATTCAGTTTCGACATATCCAGCACATTGGGATCCGCATTGTCATTCTCCAGCTCGATCTGGTTGTTGTCCAGCGCACCAAACCGTGCTGCTGTCGCTCCAAAACCCCCGATCGTATAGAGCTCCTGCAGCGAAGCACCCGGGTCCTTGGCACCAAACCCGTAATAGCGCTGGTGTGTTTCAGAGAAATCCACCGTTGCACTTCCCGATGAAGCCGCATTTTCGTCCACCACGGAAACCGGTATCTCTATCTGCGCTTCGATGGGCAGCTTCCCGCCAATCTCATCACCTGACACCGTTACCGTCAGCAAATCGGTCCCGACCACGGAGGGGGTATAGGTGATCGTGGCTTTGCCATCCACCACGCTGCTCACACTCAAACCTGTTACAACACCCTCGCCTGTAACGCTGGCGGTGACCACACTGTCTTTGGTACGGCTAAGGCCTGTCAGTTCAATCGTCCTGGGCTGGTCATCCCTGAAGCTGGTCTGCGGTCCGACCGGATCAACGGTACAATAATAGGTCGGTGTAATACCAGATTCATTCCCTATCCTGATATCCCTGAAGCTCACCGTGCCGCTCCAGTTGGTAAACGGCCAACCGAAAGAGGGATGGTAGTTGAAGAGCACCCGCTGAATTCTTTTGGCATTGACCAGCTCGCCATCGTTATTCAGCATACCTCCCGGGTCACTGAAATCAAATTCAAGCTTGGTCCAGGTATTGGCAGGCACATCGTACCGCAGGTGGTGATCTTCGTTGTTGCGAATGGAGTCGTCCCAGAAGTAGAGATGGAATTGGATGTCCTGGTCGGATTTCACCCACAGGGAGATCAGCGGGTAATCTGTCAGGTCCATGTCAGGCGTATAATACCACGAGCCGGTCCAGGTAGACTTGTTGTTACAGACGACCTGGAACACATCATCTGTCCCGTCGGTTTCATGTGTTACGACCTGTGTTCCACCGAGTCCTTCCACGTGCCAGTAGTCACGCATCCCAGGTTGTACTGCGCCAAACGCGTCGGGTGTTGCACCGTCGAAGGGGATCACGTAGCCCTCCATCGGTGGATCGTAGGTCTCTATGCTGAATGTTCTTTCGATGGACTGGTTGCCGTTATTACCTACGGCACCACCGTCGTCTGTAATTGTGACCGTGATCGTAGCAATCCCCGACACCCCGGGGACAGGCGTTATCTTCAGCATACCCATGCTACCCCCTGTATATTCCACCACAGGATCGGGTACAATTCCCGTCTCCGAGCTGGTCGCGGTGACTGTGAGTGCCTGGCTGCCGTCATCCCCATCTGTGATCCCGGACAGGGAGATGGTCTGCTCGCCGGCATTGTTCAGGAATTCGGTATTGGGAATTGCCTTCAGGGTCGGTGGATTGTTCCAGCTTTCAAGGACCTCCACTTCGAAACTCATCTGCCCGGTGTTGTCGGCAGATTGCTGATCATCCACGACGACTGTGATGGAGGCGGTTCCTGCTCCCACGGGGGTGAAATCAAGTGTGGCATAACTGCTTCCGGCCTCGTAGGTCACATCAATTGTATTTTCAATTGCCAGGAGGTTGTCACTGGTGGCCGTGATGAGGACCGGCTGGACGGCAGCAATATTTCCATCGCTGATGCCGCTGAGCTTTACAGTGGCGGGGTTACCTGCTGATGCCAGTATCGAAGGGGCCTGGTCAACAACAGGAGGTTTATTGGCCTCCACCTCCAGGCTGAAGGTTGTGCTGTAATCGGTGTAACCGGCATCTGCTGTTGCTTCGAGCGTCACCGTGGCAATGCCACTGGCAGCTGCCTGGCAATCGAAGTTCAGCCACGAGGTTCCGTCGGCTGAGATATCATCAAAACTCACATTCTCCAGGAGTGCATCGGCGCCTGAGAGGCCCAGGTCAGTTGCATTCTGTATCCCCCTGATGAAGATTCGGTGGCCCGTGGTGCCCTGGTAAAAGGTCATGTCACGGAGTCCGCCAACACCGGCGTATTTGACGGCATCGGATCCCAGTGAGATCTCGTCGAAGTATACGTCGCCTGACCAGGAGGTGGCTGCGCCGTTGAAGGCAATGAGAATGGTGGTAACGGCATTCAGGACGTTGCTGTTTTCATCCAGACCGGTAAAATCATAGCTGATCACCTGGTAACCGGATGTGGCCATTACGGGTGTGTTGATCAGTACATTGCCGTTTGCAGAAACAAGGTAGGCCGTTACGACGACCGGAGTTTCGGTTTTCAAAGTGAGGTTCAGCACAGGTTTTGCACTGACATCGCTTTGGGGGATATTCACCCCGAAGCTGGCCCACCTGACGTTTTTTCCTGACTGGACGAGCAGCTCGCCGTCTGACTGACTGAGGGCATACTGGCCGTTTCCGAACCAGTCGGTACTCAGCGGATCTGTATTAAAATCATCAATAAAACCGTCCTGTGCAAGGATCGCAAAGGACCATAGCAGGGCTCCTGCAATGATAAAAATTCTCTTCATGATGTTTGTTAGTTAGTTGACATTCGTAATCAAGGCAAGTTAATATTATTTTAAACGAGCGGACAATCTTTTGTAATTAGAATCTTTCCAGTTTGCAGGTTTACAGTTCCTCAAAGGGCTGTCAAGCCATCCTGTTGTGCAACGGATCCTGCCCTTTCAAGTCAGTCGATGACCGAAAAATGAACAAATACAATAATATTTTGTTTATTTTATAAACTTATTTATATTTGCAATATATTTACAAAGACAAAAAGTTATGAAAAAGATCTTAATGACACTCATCGTCATGTTTACTGGAATAGCCTTTTTACAAGGCCAGGCCAACACAGAGATGATGAAAGAGCAGAAAGCAGAAGCGATGAATCAATTGTCTTTCATGGAAGGAACCTGGGAAGGAACCGGGTACTACCAGCAGGGGCGGTCGGAACGATCGACCTTTGACATTCATGAATCGATACAGCCGAAACTGGGCGGACTGGTTTACCTGGTCGAGGGTGTGGGTACGAGTGACGGATCAACGACACATCAGGCACTGGCAATGATTTCATGGGACATCGAAAAGAGCGAATATGTTTTTGAATCCCATACGTTCGACGGGAGATCGGCCCGTGCATCGGGAACCCTGGAAGATTCAACTTTTGTTTGGGGATTCGACGTGCCGGGTGGCGGTAAAATTCAGTATACAATGATATTCAACGAAGACACATGGCAAGAGACAGGGACATACTCTCCCGACGGAGAGGTGTGGTACCCTTTCATGGAGATGAACCTGGAAAGGGTGAATGATTAAAAATTAGACTATGGAAAACAGAGAAACAACATTAAGCAGTGAAAAGAGCCTGGAGATCATCTCAGAAATGATCAACAGGACCAAAATGAATATCAGGCACGGCGCATTTCATCTCCTGTTCTGGGGTTGGTTGGTTGCCTTGCTGAGTCTGTCCGAGTATTTCCTCGACAGGTTCACAACATTTGAACATCCATGGTGGGTGTGGGGGCTGACGATTCCCGGGATATTTGTATCCATGATCTACGGATACAGGCAAGGAAGCAGGCAGGCTGTCCAAAGCTATACCGAAAGGATCTACAAATGGATATGGCTCGCATTCATCGTCGCCCTTTCCACGTTGTTTGTATTTTTGGGTGTCAATGAGATGATGCATAAAGTGGGTCCGTTCATATTGCTGTTTGCTGCATTTGCAGTATTTCTTTCGGGCATTGTTATCAAATTCAAACCCCTTATATTTGGTGCCATCTGCATCTGGGTCTTTTCGGTATTCGGCATCTTCGCTGGTCCGTCCATCGCCCCGCTTGCAGTTCCGGCAGCAGTGATCACCGGCTACCTGGTTCCGGGGTATATGCTCAAAAACAGTGAAACGAAAAATGGCAAAGTATAAAAACCTGGATCCGATCCTGCATTCACAGCTCCGGCTGGCAGTCGTCTCGATATTGATGAACGTGGATGCGGCTGATTTCACCTATATCAAGGAGCAGACCGAGGCAACAGCCGGGAATCTCAGTGTACAGATCAGTAAACTGAAGGATGCCGGCTATATCGAGGTGGAGAAGAAGTTCAAGGGCAATTATCCGCAAACACGGTGTCTGATCACCCCGCTGGGCAGGGAGCGGTTTGAGGCATATGTGAATGATCTGAAGGGATACATTAGCGGGAGCTGATCAGACCGGAAAATAACAGTTCTTCGACACCCGGCTGACAATATGTTTCAGTTTACCAGATGAATGTGAACTTGCAACTATTGCTGCTGCCACTTATTCATATACCGGTCGTCCCACCTTCCCCATGAAAAGGATCGCTCCTGTTGAGTTTTCTTTGATCATATAGACAAAGGGGCGGTCGAACCGGATAAAGTTCCCGATGGAGGACTCTCGCATCTCCACGATGGTGGCAGCGGCTGCTTCCGTACCTTTCTCGTTCACATCAATGAAGGACTGGTGAATTACACGCGAAATGTACAGATCGGTCTCCCTTGTGATCCCGGAGAAATCTGCATCACCGCCAAACGCAATACCCAGTCCCATTTCTGTCAGGGGATCATTGAGCAATGACTTGAATTCATATTTGAACCTGGGAAGGTGAACATTTACTTCCTGCGTGGCAGAAAGCGCCACCAGGTTGCTCCACTCCTCCTGTCCGTACATCGTGATGAACGAATCCACAGAGATACCGTCTGCCGGCCTGAACGCCACCATGCTGAAGGCGCTGTCGCCATACGGCAATTCAACAGCCGCATAATCTTCCTGGCGTGTATAACCGAACTGCTGCTCGATCTGCATGTAATCCACAGTTTCAGTTCCTCCCTCTTCCAGGTTAAAATCACCGGAAAAAGTATCCTCTTCGTCGAATGTATATTTCCATTCAGCATTGAAATAGATAGCATTCACCAGGTACATGTATGCTGCCGGCGGGATCTGGTCCAGCATGTCCTTTATCTTGTCGTTGGTCTGCTCCTCGATCCAGTCATTGATCACATCCACAGATGCCGGATCGCTGAAGTCCAGCTCCTCCACGACCGCGTCAAAATATTCCCGGTTGGTGGAGATGAATGAATCAAGCACACTGGCACCCTGCCGGTACCAGATGCTGTTGGCAATGGTGAATTCCACCTGGTCGTCAAGGGTCACGAGCTGACCCATCAGGTCTTTGTAGCTTTCATTCACCTCCTGGCGGGTGAGCTCGTCAAAATGCAATACATCATTGAAAGCTTCCAGGGTGGCTCCTTCAGCACCGTTATGGGTCATCCCGAGTGCATAAGATACGCTCAGCGGCGAGATCATGATGTTCTCCTCGGTGCTCAGTGAGGATATTTCGCTGAAAAGCTCAAAGGCAAACTGCTGATCGGCCTTGATGATCTCGGCAGATTTAAAATTCAGGTCGACAGGTGTCGGCGGTGTGTCTTGCGGACTGATGATGTCACAGGATACGACAACCAGCAAAATTATCAACATACTACTCAGTGGAATCAACAGTCTTTTCATAACATCGGTTTCTTTCATGATGCAATGATCACAGATATCGTTGCGTGATATCTGTATTACTCTGCCACGATCACCCTTCTGATCACCTGGTCGGAACCCGACCGGATCCGAAGGAGGTAGAGTCCGCCTGCAGGCAGTTCAACCGTGAACCTGGTCATTCCGCCATCGTTTTGCTGTCTCCTGCTGAACAACTCCCTGCCCAGCGGGTCAATGACTCCCAGTTGCACCTCTCCCGGCGTTCCCGGCCGCACCTCAACGACGAACTTATCCCTGGCCGGAACGGGATATACCTGCACATCCATTGAAAGTGACATGTCTTGTACCACGCCCGTTCCCAGCGTGGTAAATGCCACCTCATCGCTCCATGCCGAGGCAACCTTTCCCCAGTTGATTCCCTGTACTGCAACGTAGTAGGTTGTCCCGGGATCCAGGTCCGTAATCGTGAATCCCCTGGGCCTGCCTGCATTCCCGTAATCATAAAGTTTCCTGGTGCCATCGGCTTGTGCAAGCGGTGACATGACATCACCCTTGCCGGGCGCTGTTCCCAACCGCACGTTGTAATGATAACGCTCCAGCGTAAAATGGTTATGGTGCCATGTGAGATGAACCCCCTGTTCATCCTCTTCCGGGTCATCCAACTCCGCGACATAAGGAATCGTCGCGGTCTCCGCTGTAGCATTTCTGTACAGGATCCCGATCGTGTCCCCTGTCGAGCCTTGCCCTGCCAGGAAGATATCCTGCCGGCCGTCCATATCCACATCAGCCACCGCGATGACGGGATTGACAAACTCATGCAAGCGGGCGGTCTGCTTGAATACACCCTCTCCATGACTCATGTATACACCACTGAATAATTTTGCACCTGGTTCCCCGGCACGATCTTCTGTATCATTCGTTCCGCTGATGACGATATCCAGGAGTCCGTCATTGTTGTAATCAAACCACGCTGCATCTGCCTCCAAAAGCTGTATAAGGCTGCTGTCTTCGATAAAATAACCTCCACCGTAGGCTCTACAGAAATAGGTTTTCGGCATTCCTGTATAGGGATCAGTGCCTGTATACAGGATATCATCACCTCCATTATTGTTATAATCCCCGAAGGCCAGGTCGCTATCCCTCAGACCGGGAATGTGAGAAATATTTTCATCAAAGGCCCCACCCATATTCCTGTCAATGATAAACTCAAAATCCGAAGGATCATCACTCCCGGCAACAGTTGTTCCGCTACGTACCAATTCCCTGAAACTATCGCTGTTTATATCCCCCAGGTGGATCTCCCCCTGGTAGGTGGGGACCAGCAGGTTGTTATAGATTTCATAACCATCATCAACCCTGCTATATATCAGAGACTTGAGGGAACCTCCCGGCTCCTCCTCTCCCATGATCAGGATCTCCGGGCTCCCGTCATTGTCCAGGTCGCCGACGGCTGCATCCGCATCGTATAGTCCGTCCACCGCAAATGGATATGCTGTGAGCGTCCCGGATTCATTTACCAGCACCTGGTTTGCAGTCGGATCATCGGACGATAACAGCAGCAGATCGACATCGTTATCCCTGTCAGGATCAAACAGCAGCAATTCATCCGTGAAATTCCCTGTCGCCAGGAGCGTGGATTCGCTAAAATCGATGTTTCCGCCGTCGTTTTCACAGAAAACGACTGAATTTGTCATAAGCAGCAGCAGATCAGGATCACCATCACTGTCAGTATCGGCCCATGCTGCATTCCGCACCTGCTCACCCGAGCCGATAAGCACCTCCCCTGGTATCAGTGTACCTGAAATCGGATTGAATTCAATTTCATTTGTAAAAGGTCCTCCATAGTATGCAAGGTCTACTGCCTGCACTGCTGCATAAAATATTGAATCTGGCGAGAGTCCGTGGAATGTATATGTTGTACCCGAGGGAATATTACCGGGCCGAATGACTTTTCTGAATCCTGTCTCATCAGCCAGTGGAGACATGAGATCCGTGCCCCCGGGATATGTACCCGCCTGGAGGTTGAAGGTAACCCTTTCCCTTGGTATTGTAATCTCTTCAGGATAATCCCATGAGATCACTATGCTGTCGCCATAAGCCTGCACTTCGAGGAACCCGGGATTCCCAAATTCCTGGTAATGACCATGATCATTGTTTTTGAAGATGTAAATATCCGATCTCCCGCCCATGCTACCTGCAAATACAAGATCCTGGGTGCCATCGCCATTGTAATCGGCTATTGCCAGGTGTTGCGGGGGTACGTCCTCCAGTATTCGCCCTTTATCGTATGAACCATCAAAATACAGATAGATGGTAGCCTGGGCGGAGTTGTCACCATAATACTCATTTTCCGGGTAGCCAACCAGGATGATATCATTGTGGTTATCCATGTCCAGGTCCACCCACTTGCAGCTCCCACGTTCATTCGGGGCCAGCTCAACATCAGCAGCCGAAAATTCTCCGCTGTTATTATTGAAGATCTTCGTTACAGGAACCTCATCATCGCCTCTCCCGCAGAGCAACATGTCCATGTCACCGTCGGCATCATAGTCGGCGAAATCGAAATCAGAAAACTCCATACCGGGAAGATCGGCTTGCTTCAGATAGAAACCGCCATTTCGGTTTTCATAGGACCGGGTGATCACACCCAGATGCTTGTTGAGGCCCGAAACCATTACATCATTGTCCCCGTCACCATCAATATCCACCCAGGCAATATCCCCATCGACCACGTTATGGATCGGGGTGTAAAGATGTACCATTTCGTTTCCGTCATTCCTGTACATGCTTGCATAAATTGCTTCGTCGCTTAAATTACCCGCGATGATCAGATCCGGATCCCCGTCCCCGTCATAGTCTCCCCAGTCATAGCAGGCCCCGGGATGGTGAACCGTATATTCAATGGGAACGTGTAGTGTATCCCCGCCACTGATATAGATGACCATGGATGTATCAGCTATATCGTACTCAGAGAAATCCACCTCGTTGTCCATGTTGAAATCCAGCAGGGCCACCGGTCCATGACCACTCCCCAGTTTCGGAACCCGTGCAACAGTGTCAAATTGCGTACCTGTCCACTGAATGAGCGTGGCTGCAGAGTCAATTCTTTCGGTAAGCAACAGCACCGGATTGCTGTCCTTCTCCCTGTAATACCAATCAGCGGACATAATCTCCGTGGCATTGAAATCGAAATCCTGTTCCTGGAAATACGGGCTGGGAACGGTGAATTGGAATTTCGCCCAGGGCGACACATGGAATCCTGCATCTACGGTTTGTATTTCGATCTCGTAAATCGCGCCTCTTGCCAATCCGGTTAAAAAGACAATCGTATCGCGTGTCGCCGCATATCCCGGGATCTCCAGGATCAGGCTGTCATTGGAAGCAGGTTTGATGATATATGTACCGGGTGTTTTTTTTCTTCTCAATTTGAAATTGTATCCCAGGTTTTCTTCCGGACTTTCCTGGTCGCTGCCCGGTGACCAGCTAAGTGTTCGGAACTGCCCAATCGTTCCAAAGACAAACTGATCCGGGGCCGTGGGAGCATCGTTTGGATTTTCAAGGTCGTTTCTTAAGATGATTGTGGAACGATGGGGTGCCGAATTGAAATATCCGGACATCAGGAGATCAAGGTCCCCGTCCGCATCGTAATCACCCCATTCAACACTTCCGGAAGCCATTGCCGGCAACAAAAAACCACTCTTCTCAAGGGTGCCGCCATTGTTGATATAGAGTTGCGTTTCAGAAGCCAGCTGGTTGTTGATTCCGCAAACCACCAGGTCCGGGTCGCCGTCATTATCAAAATCCCCCCACGAAGCGCTTCCCTGGCTTAGTCCGTCTACCGGAGAGGGAAGCTCTTCAAACGAATCCGTGTAGGTGAGGAATCCCGCACGACGCACCTCGTCCGAGCGGCGTCGGGTGTTGTCGGAGCTGCAGTGG